>JAGGVW010000029.1 GCA_021157805.1 bacterium | reverse complement strand
GATTTTTTCAATGATTTTTTCTCTGATAAATATTACAGAAAGTCAAAAACATATAATTATTTTTCCACAACCTTTGATTATAAAAATAGTTTCTTTAATTTAAATGTTAGAGAAAATGCAAGAGAACCAATTTTAAATACAGAAAAACTACCAGAATTTCAAATTTTTACTCCTTTCAAGCGTTTCCCCTCAATTCCTTTATTCTTCTCCAATAATTTCTCTCTTACAAACTTTAATCACAATAATGATGAATATTTTAGAGCATATGAAAGGTTTACTTTGAAAAATAAAACCAATTTAAGATATTTTACTCTTTCCCCATTTTTCTCCTTTGCTGGAATTGATTACTACCATTCTTCCAATGATAAATTCCATTATATTTCAGAAGCAGGGATTAAACTTTCAACAACAATGATAAAAAATAAAAAAGAAAAGATGAGTATTTTCACACCTTCAGTTTCTTTATTTAACAGATTTACAAAATGTGAAATATCTCAAATTCCAGATTTAACTCCATATGAAGAGATGAATAATGGTAAATTTATTGGAGTAAATCTTGACTGGAATTTTTTTGAAAGAAGAGAAAACACTGGCAACATTTTTATTTCAAACTACTATGATTTCAACAGAGATGAATTTGATAGCACTTCTTTTGATTATAATTTAAAAATAAGTAAGAATCTTTTAATTTCAGGTGAGAATAAATTTGATATAAATGAAGGAGTTTATAAATTTGGAGTTAATGACCTCATTTTTGAAAAAGAAAAGTCAAGATTTTCATTTGGGACAAGATATGAAAATGAAGAAGATATTTTTGGTGTTGAAACATGGTATGAAAGAAGAATAAATCCTGACTGGAAATATAGAGTGGGTATTTATTATGATTTTGAAACGGATGATATTACTATTCAATCATATGAAATATGGAGAAGGTTGCATTGTTTAACTCTTGATTTTAAAATAAGTAAAGATAGAGATAATTTATCTTTTTATGTTATAATTCTTCCTTCAATTCTTTTTGAGAAGGATGACTGGAAAGAGAGGTTTTACCAATGGAGATGAAAAGAAAAGGAAATAGAGAATATGATGAGATAAGGGAGTTGAAAATAACGAAGAATTTTTTAAAGTATGCTGCAGGTTCCTGTCTTATTGAAATGGGCGATACAAGAGTTCTCTGTGCAGCAAATATTGAGGAAAAAGTCCCTGTCTGGCTTAAAGATTCAGGAAGCGGATGGGTTACAGCAGAATATTCATTACTTCCTTCTTCAACGAGTGAAAGAATACCCAGGAACTCAAATCTTTCAGGGAGGAGTCAGGAGATACAGAGAATGATAGGGAGGTCTTTGAGAGGGGTGGTTAATTTGAAAAATCTTGGAGAAAGAACAATCTGGATTGATTGTGATGTTTTACAGGCAGATGGAGGGACAAGAATAGCAGCAGTTACAGGTGGATTTATTTCTCTTGTTCTTGCTCTCAACAATTTAAAAAAAGCAAATTTAATAAGAATCCCTATTATAAAAGATTATCTTGCAGGCATAAGTGTAGGTATAGTTTATGGAAATTATCTCCTTGACCTTGATTACTCTGAGGATTCTGTTGCGAGTGTTGATATGAACATAATTATGACAGGAAGTAAAGAATTTGTTGAGATTCAGGGAACAGGAGAGGGTTATGCTTTTTCAAAAGAGCAACTTGATACTCTTATCACTCTTGCAGAAAAAGGAATAGAGAAAATAATACAGATTGAAAAGGAAATAATAAAAGATGAAGTTGAGTTTTTACTTGGCAACTAAAAATAAAAACAAAGTAAA
This sequence comes from bacterium, assembly GCA_021157805.1. The sequence goes on along the minus strand of JAGGVW010000029.1, from coordinate 1,018 downwards.
AGAAATCCAGAATATTCTTAAAAATACAGGAATTGAAGTTTTATCACCCCCTGAAAATATAAAATTTCCTGAAGAAACAGGAAAAACATTTGAAGAAAATGCATTTATAAAAGCCAACTATCTTACAAAAGTTCTAAGAGATAACATTCCTGTTGTGGGAGAAGATTCAGGACTTGTTGTTGAAAAATTAAACGGACTTCCAGGAGTTAATTCAGCAAGGTTTTCTGGAATTCATGGAGATGATAAAAAAAATATTGAGAAACTGCTTAAAATGATGGAAAACTTTAAAAGCAAAGAAGACAGGAAGGCAAAGTTTATAACAGTGATATGTCTTATTGAAAATAGAAGAAAGAAATTTTTTAGAGGAGAAGTTGAAGGATATATTACATTTGAACCAATAGGAGAAAATGGATTTGGATATGACCCTGTTTTTGAAATCCCTGAAACTGGGAGAACATTTGCAGAACTATCTATGGAAGAAAAAAATGAAATAAGTCATAGAAATAGAGCATTCAAAAAACTTGCTGAATATTTAAAAAAGACCAAACCCGGTTTGGGCTGAAAAAGTTTGATAAAAGAGGAAAGAAGGGTAAAATAAAAAGATATGGCGGGGTAGCTCAGTGGCAGAGCAACCGGCTCATACCCGGTATGTCTGGGGTTCAAGTCCCCATCCCGCCACAAATCCTGGTTGATAGTTCTCTACTATCTTTCCTATCTACTCAAGGGATATATATCAAGTTTTGAAAGATAAAGCGGAAATCCCATGATAAGGATTTATATAACTCCCTATTTATAATTGTATTAACTACAGAAGTCAGGATCTCTCATACCTGTTAAACTCATACCAGGTTGCCAGTGTAAGAAAATGACATTCTTCATATTTTAAAAAATAGGTTCATTCGTATTTAGTGTGGAGCAATTTCTATAAGTTATTGAAAAATAAAGAGATAGAGAAAATTGACAGTTACCAATAAAAAAGTGTTATAATTTAGAGAAAAACTGGGAGGCAAAATGGACT
>JAGGVW010000204.1 GCA_021157805.1 bacterium | reverse complement strand
TGGTAAAAAAACTTGATATTGATTATGTGATTACTTTTGGAGAAAAAAGTAAAGTTATATCTGATATAACTTCAGGAAAACATTTTTCAGATATTGAGCATCTCAATGGATTTATAAGAAAAAAAGTTAAAAAGGGAGATGGAGTATTAATTAAGGGTTCAAACTTTTTAAAAATGAACAGGATTGTAGAATTTCTTTTAAAAAATTGAGGGGATAAATGTTATATAAATTTCTTTATGGGTTTGTAAAATACTGGTTTGGTTTTAATGTTTTCAGGTATATAACAGTAAGAGCAACCCTTGCAACATTTACATCTCTTTTTATCTCTGTTATCTTTGGGAGAAAATTTATAAATTCTATGAAAAAGTTTTCTCATCCAAATGATTTCCTTGATTTCAGAGAAAACAAGAAAGAAAATATACCAACTATGGGAGGGATTTTAATTCTTTCTTCCCTTGTTTTTGCAACAATTTTATGGGCTGATGTAAAAAACATCTATATCATTTTACTTCTTTTTCTTTCTGTCTATCTTGGTATCTTTGGCTTCTGGGATGATTTTAGAAAATTAAAACACCAGAGTTCCAGAAAAGGTTTAAGACCACTTGTGAAAATAATTGCTCAAGTTGGAGCAGGGTTTATTGTCGGAATTTTTCTTTTATACAACAAGAAGATTAATTTTGATACTTCTATTTATCTTCCTTTCTTTAAAAATGTAGTTTTACCACTTGGTAAATTTTACATAATTTTTGCTATATTTTTAATTGTTGCAACTTCAAATGCTGTAAATTTAACTGATGGTATGGATGGACTTGCTATAGGTTCAATTATGATGGTCGCACTTGCTTATGCAGCAATATCTTATCTTGCAGGAAATATTAAATTTGCAAATTATCTGAGTATCCCTTATGTTAAAGGAGCAGAAGAGGTAACTGTTTTTACTGGCGCTCTTTTTGGGTCCTGTCTGGGTTTTCTGTGGTATAATTGTTTTCCAGCAGAAATTTTTATGGGGGATACTGGTTCATTGTCTCTGGGGGGAGTTATTGGTTTTCTTGCAATTATTGTAAAACAGGAATTATCTCTCATCTTTGTTGGTGGTATATTTTTGATTGAAGCGTTATCTGTTATTATTCAGATTATATCTTTCAAAACAAGAGGGAAAAGGATATTTCTTATGACTCCTATACACCACCATTTTGAAAAAAAGGGGATACCTGAACCGAAAGTTGTAGTAAGATTCTGGATAATAACCCTTATGCTTGCGCTTTTCACAATAATAACACTGAAAATACGATGAACTTAAAAAATAAAAAAGTTGTTGTAGTTGGATTTGGAAAAACTGGCTTTGATGTTGCCCGGTTTCTCTTAAGAAAAAATGCAAAAGTTTTTATAACAGATATTGATACAGGTGAAGAGAAGTATGAAAATTTGAAAAAGTTAGATGGAAAAGTTGAGTTTGAATTTGGTTCTCATTCTCCTGAATTTTTTAAAAATAAAGATTTAGTTGTTATAAGCCCTGGTATTAATAAAAATGTTTTACCTGAAATAGTCAGGGAAGAGAAAATACCTGTAATAAGTGAAATAGAACTTGCCTATCTCTTTTCTCCTTCAAAAAAAATAATAGGGATAACAGGAACAAATGGAAAAACAACAACAACATTACTGACAGGAAACATCTTTAAATTTTCTCCTTTTGATTTTGTTGTATGCGGGAATATAGGGAATACTTTTATAGGAGAAGTTGATAACATAAAAAAAGACACTTACATTATTATTGAAATCAGTAGTTTCCAGCTGGAAAAAATAGAAAAATTCAAACCATTTATTGGAGTGATTTTAAATATTGCTGATGACCATTTTGATAGATATTCTAACTTTTCTCAATATGTTAAAGTAAAAGAAAAACTTTTTCTCAACAAAGAAGAAAATACCTGGGCTGTTCTGAATGGAGATGATAAAAATTGTTTTGAAATATGGAAAAAAATTCGTGGAGAAAAACTGGTTTTTGGATTTTTATCTTCCTTTGATATTTATTTCAAAGACGGATTTATATACTCCGGGGATGAAAAAATAATTGATTTTAATAAAACAAAACTTTCAGGTAAAGGGAATATTTATAATGTTATGGCTGCTGTTTCCATAGGGAAAATTTGTAATATAAAAAAGGAAATAATTGAAAAAGCAATTGTCAGTTTCACCCCTCAAGAACACCGAATGGAAAAAGTAAGAGAAATAGAAGGAGTTATTTTTATAAATGATTCAAAAGCAACAAATCCTCATGCAGTTGAAAATGCTCTTGAAAGTTTACCAGATGGGAAAGTAATTCTTCTTATGGGAGGACTGGATAAAGGGCTTTCTTTTTCTTCACTTAAAGAAATTGTTAAAAGAAAAGTTAAGGCATTGGTTCTATTCGGAAAGGCAAAAGAAAAAATAGAAAAAGAGTTGAAAATAGAAAAAATAAAAAAAGTTGAGACACTGGAAGAAGCAGTTGAGGTTGCTTATAGTGTTTCTGAAAAAGGGGATATTGTTCTTCTTTCTCCTGGCTGTGCATCCTTTGACCAGTTTAAAAATTATAAGGAGAGAGGTAATGTTTATAAGAGGAAAGTCAGCAATATATTATAAAATATGTTTTTCATCTGCACTTTTAATTGTTCTTGGAAGTGTTTTTCTTTTGAGTTCATCTGTCTCTTATGGTCTTTCTGAAGCAGGGAATCCCTTTTTATATTTTGAAAAAAGAATTGTATGGATAATTTTAGGTCTTATTTCCATATATTTAATTAGAAAAATAGGCCTTGAAAAAATTAAAAAATATTCTTTTTTTATTTTCCTTTTTTCTTTTCTGTTACTTCCTCTTCCTGCATTTTTTCACCAGTTAAGATGGATTAAAATAGGTCCTCTTTCATTCCAGCCAGCAGAACTTATGAAATTAACTTTTGTAATTTTTCTTGCTGATTTTTTAAGTAGAAAGGATAAAGTAATAAATAACTGGAAAATATTAATTATTCCTGTCTCTTTTCTTTTGTTAATCACAGGCATTTTACAACTTCAAAAAGACCTTGGAACATTTGTAATAATAGGAGCGACTTTTTTCTTTCTTCTTTTTCTTGCCGGTTTAAAATTCAGATATATAACTCTTTTTGCAGTTTCCGGAATTGTTTTGTTGACCGTGCTTGTTTTAATTTTTCCATATAGAATGGAAAGAATAAAAATTTATCTAAACCCTTCAGTTGATGCAAAAGGGAAAGGGTATCAAATAATTCAATCAAAAATAACACTTGGTTCAGGGGGAATATTTGGAAAAGGACCTGGTGCAGGAGAGAGAAAATTAAAATTTTTACCTGTTGCTCATAAAGATTATATTTATGCTATTGTCGGGGAAGAAGCAGGTTTTATTGGAACTTCTTTTATCCTCATTTTATTTTCAATTCTTGTTTTTTCTGCTTTTGAGGTTTCAAAACTTTCAAAAAATAAGTTTGAAAAATATCTTTCTGCAGGAATTGGTGCTCTTTTCGGTTTTCAGTTTCTACTCCATGCTTTTGTTGTTCTTTCAATAATCCCTTCCAAAGGAACAACTCTACCATTTTTCAGTAAAGGTGGTTCTTCTTTCCTTGTCAATTTTTTAACATTAGGTCTTCTTATAGTTATAGCAAGGAAAACCTGTTTGAAAGTTGATTTTGAAGATATACTTGTTTTTTAATTCTCCACTTCTCTTGTAAAATTGGTGGTAATATTTATTTTCAAATCCATTGGAAGAGTTTGTTGATGTGTTTTCTCCTCTGGTGCAGATGGTAAAATAAAAAATACTTTAAGATGAAGTTTAAAATTACTGTTAAATTTTTCAAGTTTCCCTTTTTCTGAATTAAAAATAAAACTTCCTTTTGAATTATTTGTTCCAGAAAACCTGATTGTTATATCTTTATCTTTTTCCTTCTCCTGTATAATCTGATTTGCAAATAATTTTATCGTATATTTTTTACCCTCTATTTTACTGACAAAATAATCAAATTTTAAATTGCACATTTTTAAAAATCCTGGTATCTCAAATGATGAAACCTTCTGTTGCCATGTTTTTCCTCTATATATCTTTCCTTCTGGAAAGGCAGGGATTAAATTTAAAATTTTTCCTATGTTGATTATATTGGGTTTTATTTCTTCAATTTTTGTAATTTCTCCATTTTTATTCATTTCTATCCTGACTTTTGATACAATCCCTGAAATTTCTGTATCACTTTTTGTTATATCCTCAAGAATTATGTCGTTTACTTTGATGAGTGTTTTTTGTGGCGTGATTTCAAGGATATAGGGAGGTGTATTTTTAATCGTTTTTATTTCAATAATTCCAGAAGCAAGGACATTGAAATTATTTTTTTCATCAGGATTATAACTGAATGCCACATTCCCTGATATATTAAATCTATATTTCTCCACAATATTTTTTTGAAAAATATAATTTAAAGATTCGGAAAATAAAAAACAGGGAAAAATAAAAAATATAAATGAAATTTTTTTCATTTTACCTGTTTTCCTGCACAAATTCATTTATTCTTTCAATTGCCTTTTTGAGGTTTTCCATTGATGTTGCATAAGAAATACGGACAAATTTATCTGCCCCAAAGTCCTTCCCTGGCACAGATGCAACATATTTTTCTTCAAGCAATCTCTTTGAAAAAACTTCTGAATCCATATCTTTAAAATTAAAGAAGAGGTAAAAAGCACCTTCTGGATATGGGAATTTAATTTCCTTTGATAAATTTTTTGTTATAAAATCCCTTCTTCTTTTAAATTCACTAACCATATCCTTATAAAGTTTTTCTCCTTCTTTTATTGCAAAGTAAGCACCTTTTTGTGAAATTGAAGATGGAGCAGATGTTGTCTGGCTCTGAATTTTATTTACTGCATCTGCTATTTCTTTTTCAGCAGCAATATAGCCAATTCTCCAGCCAGTCATAGCAAATGTTTTTGAAACACCATTCACCACTACTGTCAATTTTTTAACCTCTTCAGAGAGAGAAGCAATACTGATATGTTCTGTTCCATACAGAATTTTTTCATACACTTCATCTGAAATACACAGAATTTTATTTTTAACAATAATTTCAGCAATTTCTTCCAGTTCTTTCTTTGTATAGACAATCCCTGTTGGATTTGAAGGACTGTTGAGAATGAGTGCTTTTGTTCTTTTATTTATAAGTTTTTTCAATTCATCTGTATCAATTTTAAATTTATCATTCCACCTGCAAATTACAGGTTTTCCACCTGCTATCTCAACCATAGGGGGATAACTTACCCAGTAAGGAGCAGGGATGATTACCTCATCTCCAGGATTTAATACTGCAAGGAAAATGTTGAAAAGAGAGTGTTTTGCACCATTTGAAACCACAATGTTATCCGGGTCATATTTTAGATTATTTTCTCTTTCAAGTTTTTCACTTATTGCAACTCTTAATTCTTTTATCCCTTTTGCTTCAGTATATTTTGTAAAACCTTCTTTTATTGCTTCAATTCCTGCCTCTTTTATAATATCAGGTGTATCAAAATCAGGTTCACCAACAGAAAGATTTATAACATCTTTTCCTTTTGCAATAAGTTCTTTTGCTTTTTTATTAACAGCAAGTGTTGCAGATGGCTTTAATCTTTTTACTTTTTCTGAAATCATTTTTCCATAAATTTATAAGGAGAAACAAAATCTCCAAACTTTTCTTTAACTTTTTCCAGTTCTTCCTTCTGTTTTTTCAAAATTTCAAGAACAACATCCGGTAAATCTTCTTCCTTTTCATAAATCTTAATAATTCTTTCCATTTTCATTATATTCTGTGGGACCCTCAGAGAAAACTGTTTCAGATAATTCTCTTCTTTATAATCCACTCCAAGGACTTCCATAAATAGTTTTTTAAGGTCCTCATAATATGGAATATACCCGATAGGCGTCTTTATTCCTTCAATGTCTTTGTTTGCT
>JAGGVW010000218.1 GCA_021157805.1 bacterium | reverse complement strand
GGAGAAAAAAATGCCAAATCCAAAAAGGAAACATTCAAAAAGCAGAACAGGCAAAAGAAGAAATTCAAAGAAAATAAGAAATGTTGTTCTTTCAAAATGTCCAAATTGTGGTGTATTAAAAGCCCCCCATTCAGTTTGTCCAAAATGTGGATATTATAAGGGTGAACTGATTATTCCTATTAAAGAAAAAGGCAAGAAAGAATGAAAAATATTTCAATTGCACTTGATGTAATGGGTGGTGATAAAGCACCTTTTTCTACTGTGAAATCACTTGAATTTATAAAAGATAATGATGATTTGAAAGTTGTTCTTGTTGGAGAAAAACAAAAATTTTCTTCACTTCTTTCTAATTTGAATTCTGAAATATACTCAGTAGTTGAATGTAAAAAATTCATACCTATGGGAGAAAAAATTAACCGACAATTACTGAAAGAAAAAGATACTACAATGGCAAAAAGTTTACAATTACTAAAAGAAAAAAAGGTTGATATTGCGTTGAGTGCAGGCAATACTGCTGCTTTTGTAGCACTTTCAATCTCCAATCTTGGTTTAATTGAAGGAGTGGAAAGGCCTGCAATTGCAATTTTATTTCCAAATACTTCAAGAGGGAATACAATTTTCCTTGATGCAGGAGCAAACATAAATGCAAAATCATCTCATCTTTTACAGTCAGCAATAATGGGAAGTATTTATGCAGAAATTGTTTTTAATATTAAAAAACCAAAAGTTGCTCTTCTAAATATTGGAGAAGAAGAAACAAAAGGTGATGACTTAAGAAAACAAGCATATAAGTTAATGGAAAAATCAGATGGGATAAACTTTATAGGAAATATTGAAGGTCAGGAAATTTTTACAGATAAAGCAGATGTTATTGTAACAGATGGTTTTACTGGAAATGTTGTTTTAAAAACATCAGAAGGGATTACAAGGTCTTTTAAAACACTCCTTTTAAGGTATTTAAAGAAAAATATACTAGGAAAAATAGCAGCATTACTTGTTGCAAAAAACCTTAAAGAATTTTCAAGAAGAGCCGACTATGCTGAATATGGTGGAGGAATACTTCTTGGAATTGATGGAATTGTTCTTATTTCTCATGGAAGGTCTTCACCAAGAGCAATTTATAGTGCAATGAAACTTGGTAAAAAAATAGTGAGTTCTGATTTTTTAAATATTATGAAAGAAAAAATGAAAAATAAGGAGAACTAAATGGGGGTTGTTATAGAAGGAACTGGCTCTTACTTACCTGAAATTGTTCTGACAAATAAAGATATGGAAATGATAGTTGATACTTCTGATGAGTGGATTACAACAAGAACAGGGATAAAAGAAAGAAGAGTTGCACCAAAAGGAATGGCCTCTTCTGACCTGGGGAAAGAAGCAATTCTTGATGCATGTAAAGATGCAAAAATTTCCCCTGAAGAACTTGATTTTATTTTATGTGCAACAATAACTCCTGATAAATTTTTCCCATCAACTGCCTGCCTTATTGAACACAAACTTGGACTTAAAGGAAAAGTTGCTTTTGATATATCTGCTGCCTGTTCTGGGTTTCTATATGGACTTGAGATTGCAAGAAATTTAATAGAAACAAACACCTATAAAAAGGGGGCAGTTGTAGCAGCAGAATGTATGAGCAGGATTACTGATTACACTGATAGAAGTACCTGTGTTCTTCTTGGAGATGGAGCAGGTGCGGCTATTGTCAGCAGTTCAGAAAAAGAGGGAATAATTGGTTCATTCCTTGCTTCTGATGGAGGTTATGAAGAACTTTTACACACTCCTGCAGGAGGTTCAAGATTACCTTCTTCTTTTTATACTGTAGAAAATCGTCTTAATTTTATGAAAATGGAAGGACAGCCACTTTTTAAAATTGCAATTATAACTATGTGTGAAGCAATTAATAAAGTTCTTGATAAATATGGAATGAAAAAAGAAGATATTTCCCTTGTTATTCCACATCAGGCAAATTTAAGGATTATTCTGGGAGTTGCTAAAAATTTAAAAATGCCTGCAGAAAAATTTTTTATAAATATTGAAAAATATGGGAATATGTCTGCTGCCTGTGTTCCAGTTGCTCTTGACCATGCTCACAGAAAAGGACTAATAAAAAAAGGTGATTATATATTAACAGTTTCTTTTGGTGGTGGACTAACCTGGGCATCAAATTTAATAAAGTGGACAAAAGGAGATTAAAATGGAAAATAAAGTTGTTGTTATTACAGGTGCTTTTGGCGGAATAGGGAAAGCAATTTCAAATAAATTTGCTGAAGAAGGAGCAAAACTTGTTCTATGGGATGTTGTAATTGATGAAGATTATTGTAAACAACTTGAAAAAAAAGATGTTGAATATATTGCTACGAAGGTTGATATTACAAATTTAAAAGATATTGAAGAAGCAACTAAAAAAGTAATTGAGAAATTTGAAACTGTAGATATTCTTATAAATAATGCTGGAATAACAAAAGATAAAATTCTTTTGAAGATGACAGAAGAGGAATGGGATAAAGTAATTGATGTAAACTTGAAAGGTGCATTTCTATGTAGTAAAATAATAGGACGTATTATGTTTTCAAGAAAAAAAGGCAAAATAATAAACATTGCATCAATAATAGGACAGATAGGAAATATAGGGCAGGCAAATTATGCTGCATCAAAAGGTGGTTTGATTGCTCTTACAAAAGTTTGTGCAAAGGAATTTGCAAGAGCAAACATAAATGTAAATGCAATTGCACCTGGTTATATTATGACAAGAATGACAGAAAATTTACCGGAAAAAATTAAGGAAAATATGCTAAATAATATACCTTTAAGGAGATTTGGAACACCGGAAGAAGTGGCAGAACTTGTTTTATTTTTAGGCAGTAATAAATCAAACTATATAACAGGACAGGTAATAAGAATAGATGGCGGTTTTGTAATGTAAAAAAGGAGGAGAAAAGATGGAAAGAGAAGAAATTGCAAAAATAGTAAAAGATATCATTGTAGAAAAACTTGGAGTTGATGGAAGTGAAGTTAGTGAAAATGCTTCTTTTGTTGATGACCTTGGTGCTGATTCTCTTGATACTGTAGAACTTGTTATGGATTTTGAAGAAAAATTTGGACTTGAAATTCCTGATGAAGATGCTGAAAAAATAAGAACAGTTGGTGATGCAATAAACTATATTGCAGAGAAGAAAAAATGAAAAAAATTGTTGTAACAGGTCTTGGTTGTGTTACTCCTGTTGGAAATGATTTAAGAACAACATGGGAAAATCTTATAAATGGTGTGAGTGGAATAGATACTATTAAAAGTTTTGAGGTTTCTGAATTTGATACGAAAATTGGTGCAGAAGTAAAAAACTTTGAAATTGACTTTATCCATCCAAGAGAAAAAAGAAAGATGGATAAATTTGTTCAGTTTGCTTTAAAAGCAACTGATGAAGCGATTAAAGATAGTGGATTAGAAATTGAAAAAGAAGATAAAGAAAAGGTTGGTGTAATAATAGGAGCAGGAATAGGTGGCCTTAGAGTAATTGAAAAACAACATGAAATACTTCTTAAATCGGGTCCCAAAAGGGTTTCTCCATTTCTTATTCCAATGTTAATACCTGATATGGCTGCAGGACAGGTAGCAATTTATTATGGATTAAAAGGAGTAAATTTTGCAACTGTAAGTGCCTGTGCATCAGGTGCTCACGCTCTCGGTTCTGCCATTTGTTTTATGAGGGAAAGCAACTACGATATTATAATTGCAGGTGGAACAGAGTCCTGTATTACACCATTAGGACTTGCTGGTTTTTGTTCAATGAAAGCACTATCAACAAGAAATGATCAGCCACAAAAAGCGTCAAGACCTTTTGATAAAGAGAGAGATGGTTTTATTATGGGAGAAGGAGCAGGAATTGTTGTCCTTGAAACAGAAGAGCATGCTAAAAAAAGAGGAGCAAAAATATATGCTGAATTTGCTGGCTATGGAATGAGTTGCGATGCCTATCATATGACAGCCCCTGACCCATCAGGAGAAGGTGCATATCTTGCAATGAAACATACTCTTATAAATTCCAAAATTTCTCCTGAAGAAGTTGATTATATAAATGCTCACGGAACTTCTACAAAATTGAATGATAAAAGTGAAACAATTGGAATAAAAAAAACCTTTGGTGAAAGAGCGTATGAAATTCCTGTTAGTTCAATAAAATCAATGGTAGGACATCTTCTTGGAGCAGCAGGAGGAGTTGAATTTGTTATAACCTGTATGACAATAAAAGAAGGTATAATTCCACCCACTATTAACTATGAATATCCTGACCCTGAATGTGATTTAAATTATGTTCCAAACGAAGCAATTGAAAAAAAAGTAAAAGTTGCTCTCTCAAATTCCTTTGGATTTGGTGGACATAATATTACACTTGTTGCTAAAAAATACGAATAAAAAGGAGAAAAATATGGAATATTTCCTCACAGAAGAACAACAGATGATAAAAGACCTTGCAAGGAAAATAGCAGAAGAGAAAATTTTACCAAAGAGAGCAGAGTATGATGAAAACGAAACATTCCCTCACGATATAGTTAAAATTCTTGCTGATTCAGACCTGTTTGGTGTTTTTGTTCCAGAAGAATATGGAGGACTTGGTTATGGTAT
>JAGGVW010000243.1 GCA_021157805.1 bacterium | reverse complement strand
AATCATTAGTTTCTATAAAATTTTTCTTATCTAATGTAACTATTAATGTCCTTTTACCTGCTAAAGTATTTTCTTTTACAACTTTAATATGTTTTTTCACTTTATTTTTATATCTTCAACTTTTAATACAGTAAGACGGTCCCTGTGTCCGTATCCCTTTTTGTATCCTGTCTTTGGCTTTTTCTTGAAGACATAAATTTTATCACCTTTTTTATTTTCAACTACTTTGCAAACAATTTTTATATTTTTAAGTTTATCTTTCTCAAAGATGAGTTTCTTCCCATCAAAAAAACATACAGGGTTAAATTCAATATTTTCATCTTTCTCCTTTTTTAAGTTAAAAACTTCAAATTTTTTTCCTTTTTCAACCTTGTATTGTTTTCCTCCTATGTCTATAAATCCATACATTTTATTCTCCTTTTTTCTTAAAGAAATCAATATCCTGTTTTATATTTTTAATTTTTTCTTCAAGTTTTATTCTATTTTGTTTTGTTTTTTCTATCACATCCTTTTTGGCTTTTTCAAGAAAGTTTTTATTTGAAAGCATTTTTTCTGTTTTCTCCAGTAATTTTTCTAACTTTACTCTTTCATTTTTCAGTTTTTCCAGTTCTTTTGAGATGTCTATTATACCTTCAATTGATATAAAAAGTCTACCCGATGATAAGTTTTTTACAAGATAGTTTTTGTTTTTTACAATATCTTGTTTTCTTTTAAATTCAACTTTTCCAAGTGTTTTAATTATTTTTTCTTCAATTTTACCTGTCTCTCTTTCTATAAAACAATCAATAGTTTTTGAAACAGGGATTTTGATTTTTGCCTTTATATTTCTTATATTTGTTATAATTTCAATAATTTCATCCATTTTTAAAATTATTCCATCATCTCTGTATTCTTCAAATTCAGGCCATTTACTTATCATTACACACTCACCATCAAGGTCTGATACATAGTTTCGTAGAATTTGCCATATTTTTTCAGTTATGAAAGGAACAAATGGATGTAATAGTTTTAAAGATGTAATAAGAACTTTATTCAAAACAGGAATAACACTTTTCTGAAAATATTCTTTTTCATTTTTATATATTTTGCTTATTTCTATATACCAATCACAGAATGTATGCCAGAAAAAATCATATAAAACATTTATACTCTCATTGAAGTGAAATCTCTCAAGTAATTCACTCACTTTTTTAATAGTTTCATTGAGTTTAATAATTATCCATTTTTCCGAAAAATTTAAACTTTCAAAATCAATTTTTCCAGAAGCAAATATTTTCTCATTACTTTCTTCGTTGAGTGTTATTATGTATCTTGAAGCATTCCATATTTTATTCATAAAGTTTCTTCCTTTAATGTAAAAAGTCGTTGAGAGATAAACATCCTGTCCAAAAGAAGTCATAGAAATTAAACTGAACCTTAAACTATCAGCACCATAATTTTCAATTACTTCCACAGGGTCAATTGCATTACCAAGTGATTTGCTCATTTTTCTTCCTGAATCATCCCGAACGGTTCCATGAATAAATACATTTTCAAAAGGTATTTCTCCCATAAATTCCATACCTGACATAACCATTCTTGCTACCCAGAAAAATAGAATTTCCTGAGCGGTTACGAGAGTATCTGTTGGGTAAAATACTTCAAGGTCTTCTGTTTTTTCAGGCCATCCAAAAACTGAAAATGGCCACAGCCAGGAAGAAAACCAGGTATCAAGAACATCTTCATCCTGTTTTACATTTTTGCTACCACATTTTGGACATTCTTTTACTTCATCCATTGAAACAATTGGAGGACAATCTTCATTCTCGCAATACCATACAGGAATTCTATGTCCCCACCATATCTGTCTGCTTATACACCAATCTTTTATATTATACAACCAGTTAAGATAAACTTTCTTCCATCTTTCAGGGAAAAATTTTAATTTATTTTCTTCTGCAACTCTTATTGCCTGTTTTGAAAGTGGCTCCATTTTTACAAACCATTGAGTTGATATATATGGTTCTATGGGAGTGGAACATCTATAACAATGCCCTACTCTATGGGTATATGGTTCTACTTTACTTAAAAGTTCCATATTTTTAAGTTCTTCAATAATTCTCTCTCTTGCCTGAAATCTATCCATTCCAGTAAACTTTCCTGCCATTTCATTCATTTTTCCTTCCTCATCAATTACAACAACAAATGGAAGTTTATGTCTTTGACCTATTTCAAAATCATTCGGGTCATGTGCCGGGGTTATTTTCACTGCTCCTGTTCCAAATTCAATTTCCACTTCTTTATCAGCAATAACGGGAATAATTCTTTCAACAAAAGGAAGTTTTACCTTTTTTCCAATTAAACTCTTATATCTTTCATCCTCTGGATTAACAGCCACTGCTGTATCCCCCAGCATTGTTTCAGGTCTTGTTGTTGCAACTTCAACAAATCCTCCATCAACAAGAGGATACCTGATATAGTAAAGGTAAGAAGGGACATCTTTATATTCCACTTCCTCATCAGAAAGAGCAGTTGTGCATCTTGGACACCAGTTTATAATTCTTTTACCTTTGTAGATAAGTCCTTTTTCATAAAGTTTTACAAAAGCGTATCTTACTGCTTTTGAAAGATTTTCATCCATAGTAAATCTTAACCTTTTCCAATCACAGGAAGCACCAAGTTTTTT
>JAGGVW010000071.1 GCA_021157805.1 bacterium | reverse complement strand
TTTTTTCTGCTTCTCTAAAAGGTAAATACCTTGAACTTTTTGGATAAAAATTTAACCCAATTATTTTTATCCCGAGTTTTAAAACATCCTCAATATCTTTCCTTCTTGTAAGCCCGCATATTTTTATGTGTATCATTCAATATCTGTTAGTTTCTCAAGGGATTCTTTTATTTTTTCTTCTGGATATTCATAATCTTTAAGTTCTCCCTTAAAATATGCTTCATAAGCAGAGAGATCAAAATGCCCGTGTCCTGAATGATTGTAAACAATAACTTTCCCTTCTGGCGCATCTTTTGCTTCCTTAATTGCTGCTCTTATAGCGTGTGCTGTTTCTGGTGCTGGTAAAAATCCTTCTGTCTGTGCAAAGAGAATTGCTGATTCAAAACATTCTGTTTGATGAAATGCTTCTGCTTCAACAATACCAAGATTAACAAGATGAGAGAGTAAAGGAGCATCTCCGTGATATCTCAATCCTCCTGCGTGTATCCCTGGGGGTATAAAATCATGTCCAAGAGTAAACATTTTAAGAAGTGGAGTTGTGCAAGCAGTATCTCCAAAATCATATTTGTAAAGCCCTTTTGTTAAAGTTGGACAGGCAGTAGGTTCAGCAGCAAGAATCTTTATATTTTTCCCTTTTAGTTTTTCAGGAATAAAAGGAAGAAAAAAACCACCAAAATTACTCCCTCCTCCAACACATCCAACTAAAACATCAGGTTCTTCTCCAATCATTTCAAGTTGTTTTTTTGTTTCAAGTCCAACGATTGTCTGGTGAAGAAGAACATGATTTAAAACACTACCGAGAGAATATTTTGTATCCTCATTTTTTGCTGCTACTTCAATTGCTTCAGAAATCGCAATTCCTAAACTTCCAAGACAATCAGGGTCTGCTGCTAAAACTTTCTTTCCAAATTCTGTTTTATCAGATGGGGAAGGATACATTGTTGCTCCCCATGTTTGAGCAAGTAATCTTCTATATGGCTTTTGCTGATAGGAAATTTTTACCATAAAAATGAGGCATTCAAGACCAAACATTTTACATCCAAATGCAAGAGCACTTCCCCATTGTCCTGCTCCTGTTTCTGTTGTTAACCTTTTTACCCCAGAAATTTTATTATAATACGCCTGAGCAATTGCTGTATTCGGTTTATGTGAACCAGGAGGAGAGACGGACTCATCTTTAAAATAAATTCTTGCTTTTGTCCCGATCGCTTTTTCAAGGTTTCTTGCTCTTCTTAAAGGAGTTGGTCTATAAAGAGCATAGACTTTTCTTATATCATCTGGAATTTCAATCCATCTCTCAGGAGAAAATTCCTGCTGGATTAAGGGCATAGGGAAAATTGGAAGAAGGTCTTCAGGAGTTACTGGCTTTTTTGTAGCAGGATTTAAAACAGGTGGCAATGGTTTTGGCAAATCAGGTAAAACATTATACCATGCCTGAGGCATTTCTTTTTCTGACAGTATTATCTTATTTTCCATAATTTTCTCCTTTCATTTTTAAAAACTCTCTTATTTTTTTTCCTTTTCTTTCACTTCTCAACAAACTTTCACCTATTAAAGCACCTTTAAATCCCGCCTCTTTCAGTTTTTTAATATCTTCTCTTCTTTTAATACCGCTTTCGCTAATAGTGATTATTTTATCCTTTAGAAGGAATTTAATCAAATCAAAACTTTTCTTTATATCAACTTCAAGTGTTTCAAGATTTCTGTTATTTATTCCTAATATTTTGTTATCCCAGTTTTTTATAACTTCCATTGCTCTTTCAATTTCTGACTTTTGATAAACTTCCACAATACACTCAATTCGGAGTTCATCAACTATTCTGCAAAGTTCTTTAAGTTTTTTGTCGTCAAGAATTTTTAAAACTAAAAGGATAACATCTGCACCTGAATAAAATCCATGATAAATCTGCTTTTCATCAATAATAAAATCCTTCATCAAAACTGGGATATTAACTACTTTTTTAACTTTTTCTAAATCATTAATACTTCCTTGAAAATATGGCTCACAGGTAAGAACAGATATACCAATTGCTCCGTTTTCTTCATATTCCTTTGCTATTTTTTCAACATTAATATCTATATTTATTTTTCCTGCTGAAGGAGATGCTCTTTTAATTTCACAAATTAATCCAAATTCATTTTTTTCCAGTAATTTTCTTAAACTTAAAACAGGAAATTCTCTATCTTCTTCTAAACTTATTTCAGGTAGATTCTTTTTTTTAAAATCAATTATTTTTTTTAAAATTTCCATTATTTTTCTCTTTCTTTAGTTTATTTATAAACCTATCTGCAACATCTGTGTATAAAGGATACATTTTTTTAATTTTTTTCCATACTTTTATCGCCTCATCAATTTTTCCTGTTTTTTCAAAAGTATGTGCTTTTAAATTCTTTACTTTATAATCACTGATATTTTTTTCTGCTTCTTCTAAATATTCAAGTGATTTTTCATAGTCCTTTTTCTGGTAGTAAATCCAGGCAAGTTCCCAGTAAAGTTCACCACTTTCTTTGTTTTTCTCAATCCCTTCTTTTAAAAAGTTTAGTCCATACTCCTCTATCTTCTTTCTTTTTTCTTCCTTATATTTCGGAGCAATTGCATTTATTAAAAACCAACAACCCAGTTTCCATGCTTCTTCTTCCTCTGGAGAAATAAATGTTATGAGTTTAATTAAAGGGAAAATTTTTTCATATTCTCCATTATGCCATTTTTTTTCAATTTTTATGTAAATTATATCTATAATTCCTTCTTTTATATCAGGGTATGAACAAAACTCAAGAGGTGCCTGAAGATATATATTCATACTAACTTCACTTTTTATATTAAAACAAAAAATTAGAAAAACAATTATGAAAAAAATGTTCTTTTTCATATTTTGTCTAAGTAATCAATTAACTTCATAAATTTTTTATATGCGATACCTTTTTCTATAATGTTTCTACTCAAATCAATTCCTTCTTCTATATTATCAACTTTTCCCGCTGCTTTCAAAAGAAAAGCAGAATTTAGAATAACGATATCTCTCTTTGCTCCTCTTTCTTTATTCTTAAGTATATTAATTATAAT
>JAGGVW010000127.1 GCA_021157805.1 bacterium | reverse complement strand
CAAACCCATGATCAAATGTGAAAACTAAAGGATGCAAATGATATCGTTTTTTAATAAGATACAAACTAGATATGGAATCCTTACCGCCACTACACATTAAAATACAATCATATTTGTTTTTATTTTTGCTTTTGTATTTATCTAAAATCCTTATAAAGTCAAACTCTAATAAACTTTTACTTTTGTCTCTTCTGTAATTAACACAGATATTGCATACCCCATCTTTATTTAGATATATATCGGAATTCTCGACTAATACACACTTTTTACACATCATAATTTTATATTTTATTAAAATACCATAGTTTAAATTTTCAACAACTATTTATACTGTCATAGACACAACATTTTATGACTTCTCGTCTTACGGAATCTTCCGTATCCCTTTATACTGCCACTAGTTAACAAAATAATCTTTTTAAGTTAGAAGAGCTCCAGAAAATCCGCTGAAAGCGGATAAAAAAGGAGGCCTATTCTATGAAAAAAGACGCTGGACCAATAAGGGAAAAAAACACGCATTGTCTTTGAGAGGCTATAGTGCCAGATTGAGATAGCCAAATTATGCCTCTCGACCTTACAAGTCACAGCCATTAACTAGATCGGGATCGTATCTATTTCTCGAGCCTTTTCATAGATGACCATTATCTCTCCGAAAACACCCATTTGAATCTTAAAATACCAACTCCATCCTCTATCACAACATAAGGCTTCTTCTCTCTCCCATCTCAATATTCCAACACAAGCTAGGGAGATAATAAGTTACATCATCTGGAAGATAAATTTTTTCTCTTTCGTTGACAATCTTCTTATTGATTCCTCTCTTTATACTTGAGAGCATTTTTTTAAATCTGCATAATGACAATTGTAGATAGCTATTATTCTTCTTATACAAAGGACATTTAGAATAAGTGGTAAAATCAATATTATTAAAATTAACTTATTCCTTTTTGGAGACGTTTTTGTAAACCTAGCCACTAAAAAAATAAAAAGCAAAATTGTAAACGTATTAGGAGTATATTGGTATCTAAATTCTGTCAAAGGGAACTCAAAATTATTAGTAACTAATCTACAATGCGTCAAAATATATACCTCTGTGAATATAGAATCGACTCTTAATATACCTCCACCAGGATGTCAATACAAGAAAAAGAAGGTGCAATATGTCCTACTCCAGCATTGACAGCCATCTCCAGAACCTGTTTTCTCATCCAGTTTGCTTTTCTCTTAAGGAACTCTATGGTCATGGATTTTCTTTTTCTAATTTTGCCTTCAATCCATTACCTATCTCCACCATCTGGTCTGCCCGCTGGCTCTGGCCCTGTAAACGGTAACATCTTGCCAAATCAAAATATATAGAATAATTATCTTTATCAAGGCTTAAAGCATATTTATACATTTCTTCTGCTCTATCATATATTCCTTGATCAAGAAAATAATTACCATATTCTACATATAACCAAGCATTAAACGGGTCTATTTGTTGGGCCTTTTTATACATCTTCAAAGCCTCGTCAAACATTTTATACATTCGACACCAATAGCCTAATTTTATATATGCATCAGCACCATCTCCTTCTAATGCCGCCATTTTCTTAAACATTACTTCAGCATCTTTAAACCTTTTTAATTTCATATAAAGGTTACCTAAAGCCTCGTAAGCGTCGAGATAAACAGGATTTACCTCCAAGGCTTTTTTATATAACTTCTCTGCCTTTTGATAATTCCCTCTTTTTTCACAATAATCTCCCACATCGAAGTATAACCTATCTTTACCAACATCGATATACCAAGGACTTTCTATCTTATTTATCACCGGAATATCTCCCTGGGGTATTTGTTTTTTGGTAATTATTTCAAAATTTCTCTTATCTATTGTCCAGTAAGCATCTTTAAGATTATCGACGAATAAAGAAATTTGTTCTTTAGGAAAAATCCATTTATAATTTCCTTCCATGAATCTTTCTCCCATTACAATATTCCAGCATAAACCAGGAAGATAATAAGTTATATCATCCGGAATGTAGATTTTCCTCCTTTGATTTATTCTCCCATCTTTTATAGCCTGTTTTATATTAACAAGCATTTTCTTTAAATTTGCATAATGGAAATTATAAATATCTATTTCTTTTCTTATACAGAATATATTCAAAACAAATGGCAAAACAAGTATCAGAGCAATTAATTTATTCCTTCCAGAAGAAGAAATAAATCTGTCAATTATAACTATCAGTGCCAAAATCATAAAAGTGTTAGGGATATACTGATATCTGAACTCTGTTAACGAAAATCCGAAATCGTTTGTAATCAACCTGCAAAAAGTTAAAATATACACTTCTGTGAATATTAATAGGAAAAGAAAAAAGACTAACTTTAACTCCTCTGTATATTTTTTTCTTTTTAAATAATACAGAAATATCCCTATTACAACAACCCATATAGAGGCGATTCCATAAACAAAAATATGGTTTCTTCGAATTAACTCCATTGTCGGTCCATGTAGAGAAATGTTTTCAGTAATCAACAACGGAAAAGAAAATAAAGGAAATATGTTAAGGATTATGTTGTCATAAAAAGTACCAAAAACTGCAAGGAATAAACTCGGTACAATTTTATTCACTTTTAAAAAATCAGCAATGTGATAAGCGCTATCGGAATAGGTTTTTAGAGTTCTGGTAAATAAAAAAATCAAGAAATAACTTATATACACTGTGCTTAAAATACGAATATTGAGCTGATTTATTTTTTTTGTAGGCAAACTCTCATTTTTAAAGCTTTTAATGGAGGCTAGAATCAAAATTCCTAAAGGCCACAGAAAAAATGTTTCGTAGCAAGTTAAACCACCGAGGAAAAGAGCAGTTGTGCCTAACAACAATTTTTCTTTTCCTGTTTTCAGAAAATTTATATATAAAATGAAACCATATAGAAACACGCAGAAACCAATAATAATATACAGATGCCATGACCACAGAATTATATCAAAATGGGAAAATAGAAAAGCATAATATGTAATGAAAAGAAATAAAAGTATTTTATCCTTAACAAAAAACAGAGCTAGTTTATATATTAAAATTATGCTCAAGAAATAAAATAAGAAGTTTACAATGTTATAGAGAACATAATTGTCTTTAAATATAAGATACATGATATAAAAGAAATAGCGGGATAAAGGCTGACATCGCATCCGCTCAAAAGGATCATAATTAGCGATGTGAAGCCATTTTACAGGACCAGGCAATTCATCCAGATGGTGAATAAAGTAAAACATATGCCAGGTGTCACTATGAGGCGGATAAGTAAGCGCTGGAGAAGATATAATTAGAAGCAATATAAACAGAATAAAAAAGTAAATTATCTCATATTTAGAAAAACCAAACCTATTATCTATTTTCATTGTTTTTCCTCTCTTTTATTATTGAAGTATATATATAAAAAAATTGCTTAATTATAGTTTTAAATATACCCAGAAATAGATAAGGATATTTAATTAACACTTTAAAAATTCTCGTTAGATAAATGAAACTGAGATAATATGAGAGATAGGCCTTTTTCAATATTCTTCTCAATTCATTCACCGAATACTGCCCCAAGGGATAAGTAGTATGAATGATGTCAAAATTTTTGACCTGGTCAAATGTAATTTTATCTCTCAGTTCCTCAAATAATCTGGAGCCAGGTAGAGGAGTAAGTATATTGAAAGAGACAAACAAGGGCTTATATTTCCTTACAAATTTAATTGTATTTTCAACCGTATCTCTGGTTTCCATCGGGCTTCCAAATATACATTGTAGAGAATAATTCAATCCTGTCTTCTTTAATATTTCTAACCCTACCCTTATCTTTTTTAAAGTGGTATCCTTATTAAAATAATTTAATATCTCATCGTTGGCTGACTCTAAACCTACTTTAACCTCTACACAACCTGCTTCTTTCATCACTCTAGCCATCTCCTTAGTAAAGAGATCAGCCCGTGCAGAACAGCTCCATTTAACTTTTAACTTTTTTCTAATCATCTCTTTACATAAGGCAATTACAAATTCGCCGTTTAAATTAAAATTGTCATCGAAAAAGGCAAAGTTTCTAATGCCGAATTCATCAATAACAGATTCAATTTCGGCAATTACTCCTTCCACACTTCTAAATCTTAACGGCCCACGAATCCTTGTACAAAATAGACAATTATAAGAGCAACCTCTAGAACTGAGTATCCAAGCGGTGGGCTGGGAGAAAAACGGCAGTTCCCAGTAAAGTTTGACATTTAACAAATGTCTTGCAGGGTAAGGTAATCCATCCAGATTCATTACAAAAGTAGAAGGTGTAGTAATAATTCGGTTGTTGTCTTCCTTGTATATAATTCCCCTCACATTTTCTATATCAGGATAACTATTTATCAATTCTCCAATTATCGCGTCTCCTTCCCCTGCTATAATAACATCACAGAACCCATTATTCAGAAGCATTTCTGGATAATGCTTAGCGAGTGCCCCTCCTAATATGAAAAATTTATTCCTGAAATCGTCACGAAAGGCCTTAATATCTTCGCTATGCAAAGCACTAAATGGGACAAAAACCGCATCTGCCCATTCAGCATATTGGTATATTTTCTGCACAGGGATATACTCCGCTATAGGGTCGAGAATTTTAACATCATATCCCCTTTTTAGCAAAACAGCCCCCATATAGGCAAGTCCGATAGGAAATGTTACACCTGTTTTAATTTCCTGTCCAACATGCCGAAACACTACTGGATCCACACCAATATTAACCCTTCTCTTTTTTCGGAAAAAAGGATTGGTCAACAAAACCCTCTTAATTTTTGGAGGCTTTTTCATGTTGATATACCCCGGCATTAAAATAACCATTCATTACACTAGCTATGTAAATCATCTCTTCTTCATCTAACGTAGGGTGAATTGGAATATAGGTCATCTCCCGCAAAAATTTAGAAGCCCTGGGCGTAGGAGATCTATATTTATAAAACACCCCGAGTTCGCTGCATACGAAAAGGCTGGTTTTACAATTGTCGATACCCATCTTAAATAGATAATCCTGAAAAACCTCAACCTCATCAATTGTAAAAGGTAACCGCCAGCAAATATTATGTCTATCTTTTGATATCTGAGGTAAATGGCTACAAGCTACCTCAGATAGATTTTCTAACAGTATATTCACATTTTTTATTCGTTTGGTATCTTTTTTGTGAACAGTTCTTAATCCTTCCAACCCCAGCCAGGCTTGGAAACTGGTAAATTTATAGAACCAATTACAAGGTGCAGAATCCCGTAACCGGGGTCTTTCGTTACTGCTCATCGCTCTGGAAATAAGTCCCGGGAAGACCTTCTTGAACAGTTTCAATAATGGATAGGTAAATAACGCAAATATATACCTCTGTGTTGCAATGTTAACCAATAAACTTTTAAAAGCAATGGGTAAGAATAAATTTCGGGATGGGAAAGAAAGGGGAGCAATAAATTCTTTGATTTTATAAATTAATTTTTCATCTTCCGTAATAATCATTCCCCCGTAAAAGGTACTTAGAGTTTTTATCCAGGAGAGACTATAAATACCAGCATAACCAAAGGTCCCCAGACATTTACCTTTATATCTACAGCCTAAGGATTGAGAAAAATCCTCGATAAGAATCAAATTATACTTCCTCGCGCTGTGCACTATCTTTTCCATGTCAGGGGTAATTCCAAACAGATGAGTTACAAAAAGTACTCTGGAATTATCGGTAATCTTTTTATCTAACTCTGAGAGGTCTATATTAAATGTTTCTTCCTCGATATCTAAAAATACAGGCTTCAGTCCCAACAACTGGATTACATTTACCATATCTGCTATTGTTATAGGAGTCATTAAAACCTCACTTCCTGGAGGAAGATTTAAAGCTTTTAAGACATAATATAAACCGACCCTGGCGTAGGAAACAGCCAGAGCATGAGAAATGCCACAATAGGAAGCGAATTTTTTCTCAAATTCTTCGATCTTTCCCTCATCGTCAAATTCAGTTATGAAAATCTTCGATATCGCTTTCAGCAGTAAACTGAAATCAAAATATAGCCTTGTGCGAGGAATTTTTTTAAACAGACCTTTCTTCATAACTCAATAATGTGTAGGAATCAGCTTTGTAAACCATCGCCTATAAAGTGTCCAAAACCCGCACACACCACCCAACCAATGAAATGTAAGCATATATAGAGTAAATCTACCTCCAAAATTATCGCTAAATACGGCCTGACATAATGCCTGGAACAACACTATTACCATAAAGGCAGATAGTGTCATCGATTGCCATCGTTCAAAGGCAAAGAGAACCCCCATTATCCAGAAAAGCCAAATAATCCATTCTAAAATTAACTTTGTTTTCCCTTCTGGCATAAATAACATATCCCAATATTTCAATAACCGCAGTGCGGTCTCAGATTGCCATCTCGATCCCCAATATATCAAAGAGAAAAACACATCAAGGTCACAGCAGTTCCAGAGACGTTCGGTTAATGCTCCATGTCCCGCTAAATATAACGGCTCCATCTGACCAGATTCAAATTTTATATTTGGACGTATTTGAAATGACTCCGGCAATTCTGGCTCCTTGATCTTTTTCCCAAACAATCTTAATATCCTGACTTTTAGCACCTTTTTTTCCCAGGAAAAAGGAGAAGCCACATCATATGGCGGTGGAAACCAAGAAGGATGATACCAATGTTTGTCTTCTTTTACCTTATCCAAGTCAAGCGGGTTATCAACTGTGTTATATAGAAATTTCGCACGTTGTAATAGATACTCACCATGACCGAGATTCCTAGGTCGAATCAATCCTAACTGAGCCAACATTCTTATAAATGTCCATCTTGTAAACTCCCAGGGTCTGGCACAAATCGCCTCCAAAGCAGCATCTCTTAAAATATCATCGGCTTTTATCAACCCCAATTCCTTTTGAGCCATATTTAAAGTATACATTTGTCTGTAAATAAGAGGCACATTCATAATCCCAATTTTTCCTAAGTATTCCTGATGGGCTTCTTCATTCTCCGTATACACTAGAAGACGCCGTTCACCCAACTCCTCAGGGGAGACATCAACTGGTATCCACTTACTCATAAACTCGTACACTTTTCCAGAAGCAGGACCGTCGTGTATATCAAACAAACAATCCCGCCCCCGGGTTACTCGATTAAAAAGACTCCGCCCAACTTTGTATGTTATGCCCCAATACCCAAATTTGGAATAGTATATGAAGCATACAAAATTATACAAAGCAAAAGTCAAAATTAAATAAATAAAGGCCTGTCTCCAATTTCTATGACTCAACCCTCCAAATATCCAGAACGCAGGTATTAATATAATCGTTTCACTCCGGGTCAATATGCACAGAAACACCGACAAGACCAAAATAGATAAGAGCCAGACGTCAGGATTCTTGGCCCAACTTACAAAACAGTTCGCAGTTAATAACAGTAATGGGACATAGAAAGTAAAGGTAGATATAGAATGAAATAAAACCGAAATCTGTAAATTGGTAGCCATTAACATTCCAATAATAAAACCAATTACTTTATGAAATTTAGCACCTAATAAATAAGCCAGAACTACTGTTAAAATTCCTATTAAATGCAATAACAAACATAACGCATACTGATGTCCTTCAAATAAAAGATATAATATATTTTTTACAATCGGGACAAAAGGAGGACGAAACATTACTGGAAAAAGATCAAATACTTTTCCCGTAACAAGTTGTAATCCACAAATATCATAACTGTAACTATCCATTCCCGGATACCATTCATAAGCAAAGAAAGTTATAAGATGATTTACAGCGGCTGTAAAAACAATAATAAGAAGACCCCACCGTGAAATGAACTTTGAAATTACTTTAAATTTCATTGAATTTACCTTAATAAACCAACTGATATAATTTGCTATTTTTACCTTTTTCTATATACTCCTGAATAAGTGTATCAAAATATTTTACTTTCTCGGTGTAGAAATTCAAAACGTTTTCGCTGTACTTCTTGTGCCCATATTTAGGTAGATAATACCAATACAAAAATATGTTAAACAGAATTAACTGGAAACATCTCGCTTGCATTGCCCGATCTATCTTGGTACCCTTGACATTTTCTAAAGGGAAAAAGCCCATCCGGTACAATATCCGTCCTGTAGTTAGTTCTGCCTCCTCTTTTTTTAGAGATGGAGAATCTATTACCCCTTTCAGCCCCAATTTACTTATCCAATCGATGTCCTGTGGTTGTTTTAATTCAAAAACAGGAACAATATAGGTTATCCCATAACGGGCATAGAATTTTTTAATCTCCTCTATGACCTCTGGCATCTGAGCAGGGAAATATCCTCCACCGGAATATTTGTTGGCTCCATCACAGACGTATTTGACACCGTTATTTAGACAATACAACACCGTGCGAATATGCATAGCTAACTTACATAACCCACAGGTAGTAAGAAGAAAAAACCTATATCTTTTAAAATAATACCAGTAATTATCATAAGAGACGGCTTTAAATAATCTGTCGATATTAATGATTTTATGAACGAATTTATCCGGTCCAAATTTTTCCTTGAGCCGTATTACATTAGTTCTGGTATTTTTTATAGAAAACAATCCAAAACGCTGATAGGTCAACAGGTGAATCCTGTCATATTCATTATGAATTAACACAACAGCACAAGTAGAATCTGTCCCACCGGAATATAACACTGCTATCTCCCTATTCATACTTGGTGTCTTTTTTTTTCAGAAAGGAGCCTCAAAATAAATCTAAGGGTTAAGTAATATAAAAGATAAGGAATCTGTGCTATCCAGCCTAAGATTTCAGAGTATATTATCCTGAGTCTCCAGGGCAAAATTACACCTATGGCGCATAAAATAAACCCAAAGTAGTACTTCATCCTGAATCTGTTATTGATGAGAAGCACTATACAACAGCTTGGTCTCCAGATATCCCTGAATAATCAAAGCTGTTGCGTTTATAAAATTCCTGACAAATATAAACCTGTCCGGATATTTCATTAAACCTCTTTTAAATCTTCTAAAATTAAGATAGAACCTCCGTTGAGCCTTTAATATCAAGGTATTCAATTCTCGCTCAGATACATACCCACCTCGGACATCTCTAGAGTAATAGGAAAAATTTTTAAGCTTGGACAAAACTTTGGTGGTTTCATTAATTGAGTCGGCCACAGATTTATAGTATTTTACTGCTTCTTGAAATGAAGTCATTTTAAAAAAAGAGGCGATGTCAAGTTCGGAATCTATTGCAAATTGGATAGTCTGTTCCATCTCCTCCTTAGTTTCCTCCGGGAAACCCAACATAAAATATCCACCCACGATAATTCCTGCTCGAGAGGTTTTCTCTATTACTTTTTTAACATCTTCGAGATTTAAATTCTTTCTGATCTTTTTCTGCAACCGAGCAGAGGATGTCTCTATCCCATATACCAATTTATATGTCCCGGCTGATTTTAAAAGTTTTATCAATTCCTCATCCATAAGGTCTGCCCGCAACCCATGAGGAAAAGCGAGGCTAATATTTAGCCCTGTATCTTTAATGAGTTGACATATCTTTTTCGCTCTCTGTAAATCATAATTGAAAACAGGGTCAAAAAAATGAAATTCTCTACAATTAAATTTTTCATATAAAGATTTGATTTCGGAGACCACATTTTCAGGAGACCGAGCTCTGAATTTCTTCCCGTACATATCTCTGATACAACAAAATATACAGTCAAACGGGCATCCCCTAGAACTGAGGATAGGGATATAAAATTCTTCCCTTAAACTGCCATTCCAATTCTGATATTTAGCATACTTTTTTATATTTATTAAATCCCAAATATCCGGCAAGATACAGAACTCATCCAGATTCTCTATGTACTTTGAAGTTGTTGTCTTTACAATATTGCCATTGTCACGATATATTACCCCTCGTGCATCACAGAAATCTCTTCTATTCTCTAACCTGTAGAGAAGGTCTAATACAGCAATTTCTCCTTCTCCTATGATTCCAAAATCAATATTTCTGTCACACAACACATATTCACCTACTAAAGTAGGCATCTGTCCCTGGACCACTATTCTAGTATGAGGAATAATTTTTTTGGATAAAGATGCTATGACATGAACTAACTCCGCTTCCCAAATCAGACTGTTCAACAATATAATATCAGGATTAAAAACTTCCACTTCCTCCTGTATCCTCTCTAAATCACAAGACTCGATATTGGTATGAAGAAGCCTCAGTTCATATTTATTGCCAAATTTCCTCAATATAGCAGAAGCTATGTGAAGAAGCTCCATAGGTGGAACAGCACCACCTAAGCCAACATCGATATAAGTTCTGATCAGCAATATCTTTTTTTTCATCTTGTTATCTAATTCCAAATATAAATATCCGAAGGGCTTTTTCAGAACAATGCATAGATAGCGGGAAGCACTGACTGATTACCGCTCAATGTTACAAACAAACTGAGAAAAGCAAGAACAATCAAAAGAGGTAACAACCACCATTTTTTATGGGTTTTAATTAAAACAAACAAAACCATCAATAACTCAAAATTAGATTTGATCTTGGATGTTTTCTTTTTTGTCTTTTTGCCTGAAGGTTTAATCTCATCCATATTATTTAACTCCTTCAAATGAAGACCTCAATTACCCAGATTCCCCTCTACAATTCCCTCTACAACTAAAGTTTTATATATATTTTGGACCATGATTTTATGCCCTCTCAGTGTACAGTGATCGTAATCGGTAAAATATTTCTCTTCTCCATTCTGAGCTACTAATTTAGAAAAAATAGAATAGTTATCAACAAATGGAAGATTATACTTATCTGCTATCTCTTTAAGAATTTTATTTACCTTAAGATATGGATAAGGATAATTTTGCACTATTAGAGTTATGTTCTTTTGTTTGCAAAATTTTACAATTTGCTCCAGGTCATTTCTCAACCAATCATCTATTCTCTGTTCCCAAATTTCTCGATTCTTAAAAAAATCATAATTATTCATAAATAATTTATTTTTTTTCAACTCGGGATGCCTTTCCACCATATTTTCAAATATTTTCAAGACGTATTCAGAGTCATATTTGTTCTGAAGTTCATATGCTCTAGTTAGAAAATAATAATTGATAAATTTAGAGGAATCTATTTCTATCGCTTTAAATAGGAACTCCATCCCTTTGTCATAATCTCCATGGCAAATGCTTATATTTCCCAATTCTGTATAGGCCTGACTTTGGTATGGATTTATCTCAATAGCTTTCCTATACATCTTAATTGCTTGATCAAATTGCTCTAACCGCTGATAGGCATTTCCTAACTCCACATATAATCTATCATCATCTGGCTTCAACTGGATAAGTTTTTTCCATACTTCAGCTGCCTGGCGATATCTTCTAAATTCGTTGTAAAAATACCCCAAATCGATATAAGCATTTATGTTCTCAGGATTTATCTCTATCGCTTTTTTAAACATTGCTTCAGCCTCTTTATATTTCCCTTGCTGTTTATAACTGCTGCCCAATCCATTATATACCCCATCATCGTAAGGATTTAACTCCAGAGCCTTTTTAAATATATCTGCTGCTTCTTTATATCTTCCTTGCCAGTTACAAGCATGTCCCAGACCAGCATAGGCTTCAGCCAAATTGGGGTCCATCTCTATGGCTTTTCTAAAGACATGCTCAGCATCTTTAAATCTTCTGGTCTCTAAATAATATCTACCCAATTTACAATATCCCTGGGGGTCATTAGGTTCAAAACTTAAATCATCTATATCCACATCACTAGTGTCGATAATCTGGGAGTTATTCTTAATTCGATGATGCCTCACTTTCCATCTTAGAACTGCCCCTTTAAGATTAGTAACAAGGATCGTAAACATTTTATAGACTTTAAACTCTGGAAGGATATTTTTTCTTCTATTACAGTGATACCCATAGAGATTAAATCTATTGGCTGAGCCAATAAGCAAAATCACACAATCCGGATTATAAACTCTGGTTAATTCTTTTAAAGTCCAGAGAGCCTGCGTAGAATTGATTTCACATCTCCCTCCATTTATAACCTCGAAATTTTTTTTCTCTGTTTTAGACAATACCTCCTGGAGTAAATAAGGATAAGACTCCTCCCAGACAACTGATCCTCCTACCGTATAGGAATCTCCGATACATAAGATTTTATAATCATAATTATTCTCATGGATATGGGGAGATAGGATTTTCTTAATTTGAAATTGTCCTATTATTCTCAAACTTACTTCTAATCCTATCAGAAATAAAAATAAGCTAAATACAAAAATAGCAAATCTTTTAATAAATTTATTCATGTCCAAAACTAAAATATTGAGAATAATATTTATACACCAACTTGGCTATCTCCTCCCCTATCCTTTTATGTCCTAATACACTAGGATGGACAAAATCATGTCCCGGATTCAAAAACATCTCTTCTCTATTTCGGAAAATAGAAGAAACGTCAATTATTGGAATCCGATATTCTCTGGCTACCTTCTCCATAAGATTATTATACATTTTAATAGCCAAAGCACATTCTTGCAATTCTAATTCCTTCGCAATCTGAAAACATATCTTAGCAAGATGGTGGTTTTTCAATTTGTAGTTATAAACTCCCAAATAATAGAATGCTTTGGCCGAATAGGGATTATACTGTAAGGATTTCTTTAGACAAGATATCGCTGAGAGAAACTGACCGCTATTAGCAAAATAAGTACTGGCTGTTATAAATCTCTCAGCCCGATTCTTAGTTGCATCATCAATCTTAACTAATTTAAAAGGAGAGCGCATGGGCATTCTTAGCAAAATTACTTTGATATTTTTTGTTTTTGCTATCCTAATAATGTTAGTAATATTATTTTCGTAATCTGCCTCTGATACTCTACGATATTGATGGTAAAGATTCTTAATTCCGCCGTAATACTTGGAGCCGACTTTATTGGATGCAAGAAAGATTTTCCTCATAAGATAATATAGTCTACTTTTCTGCAGAATATTTTCAAAATATATAAAAAATTTATTTTTGGGCCGTAGATATTTATCAGGTTTGCCATTGTTTCTAAAAAAGCGGTATTTATCCACATCATTAATTACATAAGAAACTGTAATGATATCAGGATTAAATTTGAGTATTTTATTTTTTAAAAAAAGCAATCCCTGATAAGAACTATAACCGATTACTCCAGCATTTATCACTTCGATCTCGTAAGAGAGGTGAAATTTTTCTGCCAAATTTTTTCTTAGTTGGTATGGATATGCCTCCTGATATCTCACTCCCCAACCAAAGGTAGGGGAAGCCCCCAGACATATGATCCTAATAGCATTGGGTTTTTTAGTCCGGGTGAAATTCACCTCCCTTAATCCCCATTTGTTTGTATTCAGCTGTGTGTTCTGAAAATTCGTATTTAAATTGGGCTTTAATTTCCAAAAAAGGACAGGATCTTGTTCCAGAACAGATAAAATCTCCTCTAACTCATCGCTTTTAAAAGGAATAAGTCTAGATATTCCCTCAAGCATAAGAACTAATAAAATTCCTAACATTATACTTGCTAATTTTTCACAAAAATGACTTTTTTTCATTGTCTGCTAGAATATTTTTCTGACATCTGGACATTGTAAGACAAAATTATAGCCAATAATGCAAACAGAGATAAACCACTAAATAACAAATAATTTTTTTGAACATTATTTTCGTACATCCATTCTATTTTATGAACACCGGGCTCTAATCTAATAGATCGAAAACATTTATAATTAAATCTTCCTCTTACCTTTTTGCCATCCATATATACTTTCCAACCAGGATAATCGAGATCAGACAAAATTAAAATATCTCCCTCACATGCCCTAGCTTCCAATACCACTTTCTGAGGTTCATCTATTAAAAACTTTACCTCCCGTTTCTGTCCATCATGAGATAGTATATATGCCCTGCCGAGGTAGTACTCGTTTTCTAACACCCTGTAATCAGACCATTGAGACGGTAGTTTTATCTCTTTCCACCCTTGTGGAGAAATTACAAACCTCTCTCTCTGCCATTCTGGTTTTACGGCAATAGGATCAATTATCAAATATTTTACCCCATAGTAACTTAATTTTTCTGCGTCAGCATAATTTAAAAGCATCCAGTAAGGTTGAGAATTGTTAGGCAGTATTAATCCATCCGACAATAAACTCTGTTCTAATGTTTTATTGTAAAAGGGGGAATAGTTGGGAATTGATTTCAACCCTACCAGTAAAGTTAAATTATTATTTCCACCCAAGATAGAGACTCTACAATGTGGGTCTTTTATGATATTTTTTAAATATTGGAAAAGAGGAATGCTTCTTAAAACCCTCTCTTTACTCACCTCACCTGTGCATGCTCCTCTCACTACTGCATAATGGAAGGCCGGTGTTCCTGTATTTATTAAAACTGCCAATAATAAGATTTGTTTCCTCAATTTTTTCTTTCTGGTCACAAAAATAAGTATCATGGTAAAGATTGTTAGAGCTAAATTAGCATATATTCGTACCTCCATATTTTTTAAAAAACACGAAGTTGCAAGTAAAAGTGCCAGAAAAATGATTACGGCCGTAATTTTTTGAAAATAGGCTTTGCCCTCAATGATGTTTTTTACTCCTTTGGCAGAAACAAGGGCTATCCCCAGACAAAATACTACCATGCTCCTCCATGGGTCTATGGTATCAAATATAGAATTTGCAGAAATCTGAATTAAACGAATTACTATGTAATATATCAAAAAAATTAATGTATACACAAAGTAACGGGAAACATACTCGTTTTTACTGAAACTTAATAAGCTCATTAAGGCCAGCCAAAGTGGAATAATACCTATATATAAATAGAATACATCTGTGTAAGGATAAGGTGTAAACCAAGTGTTAGCAAAAATTGCAAATAATAAATTAGTTATACCGGGGGTCAGTATTCCACCATAATTATGTAAAGTCCGGGAACTATATTGTAACCATTGATGAAAAGGCAAAAAATTTACTAACCCAGTAAAAAGAGATAACAAAAATACACCCACCCACATGGACAAGTATCTAAATCTATTTTTCTTAGGAGCAGTTACTATTCTATCTATAAAAAGACCCAAAAATACATAAATTAGAAGGTCAGGATCCAAACTATGTACAGCCAATATAGATAATATAATTCCACCTGATAACCATCTAAACCGCCTGGTACTATCATAACGATGAAATAGATATAAACACCATGGCAATACTAATACAGCCATAAATCCTAAATGATAAGAATGCTGAAAAAATACCGGTCCGATTAAGATATAAATCAGAGAACCCACAAGCACGGAGAAAGGAGTGAAACCTAAGCTGGAAAGAAAATACCATATTCCTATACAGGCTAAAAATAGACCAGACAGAATTTCTACTGTATTTGCTAAAAAGGGGTCCAAAAAAAGATAAAATATCAATCCCGGATGAAAAAGAGGGGTGGTTCCATCGGATACCGGCTGACCTAAATTAAAATAGAGATTCCATACAGGAAGTCTTCCTTGTTTGTAACTCTGGGCTACAAAATAATTATTGGGAATATGAAGTTCAAGAGCATCAGAATCATTAACTGCCAGTTTACCCTGGAAAAATACTGGATAATATATGATTAACAAAATTAAGGAAGCAAAATAAAAGGGATATAACCTAGAAGAAGCAAAGAGGCATAAAAATTTATTCCTTATTTTCATTTATTAGAGATTCTAATTTATCTGCTAACTCATTGCTTCCCAACTCTCGAAGTTTTTTTACCTGGTGGGATGCTTTTTCCCTATTACCTAAATCAATATAAATTTCTCCCAAATAATAGTAGGCATCGGCATAATCAGGATTTATTTCTATGACTTTTTGAAAATATACGCCTGCCTTCTCATTTTCTCCGTCCCCTTTGTATATATGCCCTATCTCCATATAACTATCTGCATCCCATGGCCTTATCTCCAATGCCTTCTTATAATACCCTATCGCCTCTTCCCATCTCCCCAAATTCTTACTCATCTCTCCCAAACTCCTATAACAATCTACTAACTTCCGATTCCTCTTTATCCCTTCCTTATAATATCTCTCTGCCTCTTTATATCTCTCTTCCTTCTTATAACTATCTGCTATCTCCACATATACATCTGTCCTCTCCGGCTCCACCTCTAATGCTTTCTTATAGTACTCTATGGCCTTATCATAGTCACCCCTGCCTT
>JAGGVW010000067.1 GCA_021157805.1 bacterium | reverse complement strand
TCTACTCCTTCTGAAATAGCTTCTTCCCAAATTTTTTTATTTAAAACTCGGGGCTCTCCAGGTGTAGTAAATGCGGATTTATAGAGTTTTTCAGTTAATACATAATCTTTATCTTTAAGATACTTTTCTTTAATTACTAAAGGGGCAATTTTCTCAAGTATTTCTCCTTCAGCACGCAGTTTTTCATAGATTTGTTCATCTAAAGGTTTTTCCTCGCCATAGGTGGGAATTCCCAAATCTATATCCTTTAATCCCTCCCTCACAGAAAGATGAATCTTACGATAACATCTATAGAGAAGTTCTGTTATAGATTCATCTAATTTTTTCATCTCCTTTGCAACTTCTTTTCTCTGTTCTTCAGAAAGTTTTAGAGTTTTATCTTTTTCTATAGCCTCATAAGCAAGTTTGCGTCTTAAGACATTGATAAATTGTATTTTCTCTGTCTCTTGAGGACAAAGAAAGATTAAGGTATTTTTATTAACCCGAGGACTCTTACCTTTGGTTTCTAAAATTTCTTTCATTAAATTTTTATCTTCTCTATTTAAAATTAAAAGCTTTAAATCTTCTGAATCTGGAATATTGGCAGAATTTTCTTCCCAGACAAAAACTTTAAAAAATCTACCTTCTACATTTTCTTTTAAAATCTCTTTCTCTAAATCAATAACTTCTCTGTCTTTTATATTTTCTGTCTTGGTAAGAAGTATGCGGTTTAAATTTGGCTGATTGCTAAAGAAATATTTATCTTGTGAGGTTTGCAGATAAAATAATTTATTTCTTAAATTTTCTATACTTTCAGCAACTATACTTGAAGGAATATCTAAAACTGTAGCTGTTCTTTTTATTTCTCCTATAGTTGCTCCTCTCTCAACTCCACCAGAAAAAGAATACATAAAAATTGTGGTTGAGGTGCGTGTGCCTAAGTTTAGTCCTTTATAAGCATCTCCCAATCCTGAATCTACTTTTTTTGCACCTGAGGTTTTATCTGTAATATCTGCAGAAATAATACTATTAAATTCTTGTCCGATATGTTTAAGAAGTTCCTGACGAATTTCCTGATTAGATAAATCAAAATCAGCAAGGCTTATGTAAGGAAGATTAGAATCCTTTAAAGAGTAAATAACTAAAGAAAGCAACCTTAAAACTCCTCTTGTTCTTTGAAATGTGGGGAAACTACCCCAGCGATGGTAAAGAACTTCTATTACTTCGGGTAAAAACGGATAAGAATCAAGAAATCTTTTTCTATACTCACTTACCTCAATTCCTGAAGGAAGAATCTGTTCTTTCTCTGCATAATCAATAAATTTAGAAACTACTTGTTTTGCTTCATTTTCTTTTACCTGTGCAAATAATCTTCTCCTGATTATCTTTGTTATCTCATATTCCTGAACAGGAGTATAAATCTTCTCCATTCTGCCTGCTACTTTTTGAAGTTGCTGAAATAATCTTTCTGCACTCTGATCATAATGCTCAATAATACTTGAAGGCAGAGTAATAACAAGGCAGGTATTTTTTAAAGTAGAAACAACTTCAGTTAACTCTTGCATAAAGGCAATGGTTTGAGAAGCCAAGTTAGAAGCTCCTACTTTTACTCCTGCAGATTTTGTTGCGTATTCTAAGACTTCATCCATTAAAATGAGTAAAGGTTGATATTCAGAAAGAAACCTCTTAATTGCTTCTTTGCCAGGAGTAATATTATCAGAAAATTCCTCAATTTTTCCTTTTAACTGTTTTTCTAAAATCCCCCACAAAGTATCTTTTGGATTTAAAGCAGTTCCCACAATAACTGCCTTTTTTGCACCCCATTCATCAGCCTTATGGAACATTGCAATTAAAGCGTGAGTCTTTCCTCCGCCAAAAGGAGTTTGTAGTTGAACTACAGGATCACCTGCACCTTGTTTTAATCTTCTCTCAACACAGGATAAAAGATTTTTAAGACCATCGGTAAGATAGGTTTTAGCGAAAAAAGTGTCTTTATCCTTATATTCATCAGGTCCTCTTTTATTAAAAACTTCCCACAAATCAGCAGCAAAGATATCCATAGTTAATCTTCCTTCTAAAATATCTTTATGGGGAACGGTTATTGTATGAAAGGGTTTCATCAGAACAACCTCCTTTGTTTTTCTTTTGGTTTTTCTTTTATTAATTCTTCTTTTATTCTTTCCCTACCTGATAAAAACCCATCTAATAATTTCTTTTCTTTATCATCTTTTGGTAAAACTTCCGAAATTGCTTGAGCCACACGATAAAAAGCATCGCTTTTGCCAAAACCTGTTTCTTTAAGAAGTGTTAAATATTCATCTTTTTTGCCCTTTTCCCACAAAAGTAAAGTTTTATGAAGCACATCAATTAATTCTTTGTTGTCTTTAATTTCTTCTAATTTTCTTTCCTGAGGTCCTAAAACTTTAATGAATTCTGCCTGCTTTTTTATAAAACCTCTTCTGTTCCATTCTAAGGATAAATCAATATTGCATCCCAAAGCAATTCTTCTTGCATCATCAAAATGAACACGAGTATTTCCAAAATTAAATCTGAATAAAACATAGAATCTTGTTAAATCAGAAATATCTTCTGAAAAACCATTATGTAAAATTTTTCTTACTGCATAATCAGTTACTATTTTTCTTACCTCATCTAATAATTTATCTGCACGGATTACATTTCCTTCAAAATCCAGTATCTTCTCGTATTTTCCAAAAATCTCAATACTTGCTCCAATTGCTGAAATAAAGAAGTCTGCTCCAGATATTCCTTCATCCCATAATTTATCAAGTTTTTGAATTAAATAGGTTTTTAATTCCTGCTTCACATCATTGTAAAAGGTAGTTTTTTCTTTTTTTATTTTGCGGGCAATGATGTAAATTGAGGAAGCCAAAGCTGCAGATTCATTTGCTCTTAAACGTGCTTCCATCTCAGTATTTATTGGCCAGGCACCTGTTACAAGTAATCCTGAAGAAAGCAATGAGTTTATAAGTGTTTCCCAGCCAGCAGTTGATTTATGGGCATAGACTATTACTGCAATGCCATCAGGTTTTAAAACTCTTGCAATCTCACAAAATGCTTTGGAAAGCATTTCTTCAAAACGCTTCTTGCCTTCTTCCCAGCCACCTTCATTGTTAGAGTAAGCAACAATCTCCTGACTTTTGGGAGCCAAAGGTGTAGAGAATAAATCAGGATATAAATCCCCTAAAGTTCTTTTAAGCCAGACGTAGAAGAAATCAGATAAATAAGAATAAGGAACATTATCATAATATGGTGGGTCAGTAAAAACAGCATCAAAGAAGTTATAGGGATAAGGTAAAGAAGTAGCAGAGGATTGAAAAACGTTGGATGGAATAGGAATATCACATATCGCTTTTAAAGGTTCAATTACAGTTTCGACTGAGTTGATCCAACTAGTACTAACGGTTCCAATCATATTGACTTCAAAATAATCAAAGATCATAGGCAGGGCATTTCGGCCGCTAAATATAGGAATATTTTGTTCAGTTCCGCTCTTCCATCTACATAGAAGAGTTGAAAAACAAGCCAGTCTATCCACTCCCAACGCTAAATAACTCACCACAGCCTTTGTATATTCTTGATCTAAGCCCTCTTCAATCATTTTTTTATAAGCATTTCTTACTTTTTCTACAAAAGTAATCAAAGCCAATTTTTGGCGGGAATTAAAAAGGTCTCCCCAAATATGAGGATCAGAAAAATAAGGAGTAATTCCTAATGTTCCTTTTTTGGGCATCTTTTCATCCGGCACAGGGTCTATTCCCCATTCATTTCTTAGCTCCTCTCTCTTCTCATTCAAATATTTTTCTACCTCTCTGTATATTTCTAAATCTTTTTCTGTTGCCAGACGATATTTTTTGCCTTGTTCACCCGGTTTGTGTAAAACCACAGCAATCATTCTTTGTCCTGATTTTCCTTCTTGAAATAATCTTCTTGTAGTATTTGCATCTATAGTTGCTCTGCATACAGGACAGGTTACTATTGCACGAGATACAGTTCCTCTTTCTGGACTGAAATTGTTTGGCATTTTTTCATAACCTGTTCCTACAATTTTGAATTTAACCTGTTTTCCTTCTACATACGGATATAACGCCACCTTTTTATTTGATTTTTTAGCAAGCCAGAATTGCCTCATTAAAGGAATTTGAGCCCCACAATTTGGATTCTGACAGGGTATGGTGCGTGCCCAGATATAGCCAACAGGAATTGAACCACCTGCCTGCCGCACCGCAAGTCGACCAGCATTATATTCGCGTTTTAACCATTTACGCCC
>JAGGVW010000015.1 GCA_021157805.1 bacterium | reverse complement strand
CTCTTTATTATATATTAGACACAATACTTTTTTACTACCTTGATTACTTAACCTATTGTCTTATATGAAGTTATATTGATTTTAAAATTGGTAAGTTCGGTTTTAAGCATATCAATTTCAGGATATAAAATTGATGTCTTTTTGTCAAATTTAAACATTTGAATATAATATATGGAAAGATGGGAAAATATAGATTTTATGACCTTGTTAAAATTGTTGAGAAATTAAGAAGTGAAAAAGGATGTCCCTGGGATAAAAAACAGACACATAAATCATTAATAAAATATCTCAAAGAAGAGACAGAGGAATTGATAAAAGAAATAGAAAAAGATAATATTGAAGGAATAAAAGATGAATTGGGAGATATTCTGCTTCAGGTTGTTTTTCACACTCAGATAGAAAAGGAAAAAGGAAATTTTACAATTGAAGATGTGATTGATACCCTTTGTAAAAAACTGATAAGAAGGCATCCTCATGTTTTTGGAAATTTAAAAATTAAAGATGAAAAGGAAATAATTGAAAACTGGGAAATGATAAAAAGGTGTGTGGAGGACCGTCCTCCACAGAAAAAGAAAGGAGGGCAAGATGATTTTTAAAGATGTTGAACTTTATAATGTGTATGAATTGATTGAAGTTGATGGGGAGAAAAATATAATTTCAAGAATACCTGACGATTTGAGAATTAAACTTAATGAAGGTGCTAAATTGAGAGCGATAATGCCTGCCGGATGTGAAATAAGGTTTAATCTTAAAAGTGACACAGTAAAACTTATCCTTCAGGCAAAGGAAGAAGGCGCTGTGGGTGTATGTGAAGTTTATCAGGGAAATTTTTTGAAATTCCACCACTTTGTTTCAGATAAGCCAACAACTATTGAATTGAAAAAAGAAGACCTGTTTGTGAATAGCGAAAAGTTAAAAAAATTGTGGAAAGAAAAAAACTTACCATTTGACCCGTCTCTTACGAGAGTTATACTTCCACATCTTCTAACTTTAAAAATAATTGACATAGAAGGAGAATTTACCCTGCCTGAAAAAAATCAAACTCCTGCGGTTAAATATCTTTCCTATGGTTCTTCCATAACTCACGGTTCAGCAGCATTAAGGTCAAGTGGAAGTTATGCAATGAGAACCGCACAATTACTTGGTGTGGATTTAATAAATCTTGGTTTTGGAGGTGGTGCTCATCTGGAAAAAGAAATTGCTGACTATATAGCAGAAAGGAATGACTGGGATTTTGCAACTTTTGAAATGGGAATAAATATGATAGGTAGTTTTGGTGTGCCTGAATTTAAGAAAAGGGTTGAATATTTTATTCCAAAGATTGCAGAAAAAAATCCTGACAAATGGATTTTCTGTGTTGACATTTTTACTTTCAACGGTGATTTCTTTGAGACTATTAATGGAAAAGAAAAAAGTTTCAGAGAAATAGTTAAAAGTACTGTTGAAAATCTAAATATGGAAAAGGTTGTTTATGTGTCAGGGAAAGAAATTTTGAAAAATGTTGCTGGACTTGCAGTTGACCTTGTTCACCCATCTCCATCTGGAATGGAAGAAATGGCAAGAAATCTTTCTGAAATAATAAAAAAATATATGAAGTTATAAAATGGATAATATGAATTTAAATGGTAAAGTTATAGAGGGACCGTAAAAACAACCGCTGAAATTTCCTTCTTTATTTTTCCATTCATATGGAGCACCTTTTTTTCTCATTTTCAAAACATGGTTTAAAAATTTATCAGCCATTTTTACTCCAAGTTTTTTATCTATTTTTGAAAGAGAATAAATATACCAGCCAGTTGCAAAAGACCAGTACCCCCCATTTTGATATATCCCTTTTGGTGTCAATCCAGCTTCCCAGCAACTGTTTTCTGAAAAATCCTCTCCCTCGGGAATATATCTAACATAACCATCTTCATCAACACATTTATTTTTTAAATACCCTTCTTTTATTTTCATAAGTGCTTTTTTTAAGTATTCTCTTTCAAGTATTCCTGAATAAACAGCAAAAATTGTTCCAACAACATCATGCTGTCTGCAAATGCCTGTTGCTGAGAGAAGGTATCCACTCCCATCCCAGAAATATTTAAGAATATTGTTTTTTATTTCCTCTGCAATTTTTCTATACTTTCCCTTTGATTTTTTAACTTTTCTTGAAAATTTTTCCATTATAAGAGCAGAATTATATCTTAAAATTGATGGAAAAAGGAGCAGTCCTGTCTTTTTAATGCTATCACAGAATCCCCAGTCAACAGTGTATTTTTCTTCATCACTGAAACACAATTGAGTTTTTTCATCAATGTTATAACTTTTAAAAGCAATTTCAAGACGTTCAAACAGTGTTTTTCTTTTTATTTTCTTTCCAAGAAACTCGTAATCACCTGTTTTTTCAATGTATTTATTGACAATCTCTATGAAGAAGTATTGGTTATCATGAGGTGGGTAAAATCCATATTTCCCTTTTCCTTGTTCATCAGAACTACTGTAAGTACCCGGGAAAAATACAGAGCCGCCATCAAAATTTATATGGTCTGGGATTGCTCCTTTAGGAATAATAAGACCATATTTTAATTTCCTTTCTTTTTCATTCTGTCTTTCAGCAATAAATTCAACAAGTTGTTTTATCTCTTCAGATTTTATCAATCCACTTTCTACCATATATAAAAAATCTCTCGGGAAGAAAGATGGATATTTCATATCACCTGATGGAATATAAAATTTATAAAGTTTCCCTTCAATATCTCTGAAAACTTTACATTTTTCAATTACCTCTTTTGTGTACTCCTCTAAAAAATTAATCTTTCCTTTAATTTCTGCTTTTTTACTGCAAAACTTATTGAATATTTCATGCCCTTCTCTTAAACTCCCATCAATTTCTATAAATGCCATATATCCGGGAGTTGAAACAGGTCCATATTCAGGTCTGTGACCATCAGCGACAAAAGTATGCCAGAGAAGATGAACAAGAAATCCAATTTTTCTTTTCGTAAGTTCGCTTAGCTCAAATTCAAGTGTTTCAACCCTTACTTTATCATCAAGATTTCCCCATCCAGTTTCAGTCGCAATTACACCTTTTCCTTTTGAATTTGCAATTTTAACCACATCATCAAGGAATTTTTTAAACTTATCTTTATCTCTTCCCCATCCTGTACTTGCCCAGTAAGGATGTGGTGTAATTATATCAAGGATTGGCTCATAAAGTTTTATTTCTTCTATTAAAGAAACAACACTAACACAGAGAGGTGACTTAACCTTTATTTCTTTTTTACAAAAATTGTAAATATCACATAACCACTCAAAAACAATTTTCCTGTTTTCCTCTGTCTGACATATTGCTGATGGTTCATTGCACAAATCCCATGTTAAAATTCTCCTATCATCACAATGAGTACCCACAATATCTTCAACATAGGAAATGAAATAATCTCTGTGATATGAAGGATTAAATCTGTAATTAAGAATATGAGAATAAGAGACACCTCCGAAATAAGGAAATCCCTGCCAGGCATTGAATAAAACAGGAATACCTTTTAAATTGAAT
>JAGGVW010000060.1 GCA_021157805.1 bacterium | reverse complement strand
TAAAAAAGGGATTCTGGACAATGGTGGGAGTTTTCGGAGGATTATTTATCTTATATATGATTGTTTATATCGTAGTGGCTGCTTTTACATGAGGAGGTTATGAGTTCAAAAAGAGCAATTGCAAGATAGAGTATTAGTAGAGAGGATAAGTGAAGAGAGAGTTTAAATATCTAAAAAAGAAAATTATTTTGAGAGATCTGAAAGGGGAAGATAACTATAATTGTGACATGAAAAGAGGAATGAGTATGAATCGCATGGAGTCTTATGAGAAATACGAAGAAGAGATAAAAAATATCATTGCCGATATCAGACGAAGGATGACTTTTAATGGTAGAAAGAGAATTTTTGAGCAAAAAAGGAAACTTTTATCTGTTTATTTAGAAGATGAAATGGATCCTGAGGAGTTTACTAAGAAATTTATCATAGAAAAGATCTTCGAACTGTTAAATTTAGAGGTACTACCTGAAAAACATTTCAGAACAGTTAAAGGTAAGCGCAAAGTAGATTACAAGGTAAAAAATCTTAACAATAAGATGTTTTTGGTTGAAGCTAAACCTATAAATACAGATTTGTACGAAAAAGGAGATGATGGCGCAGTAAATCAAATAAAAGGATTATTCAGATTGGCAGAGGTAAAAGAAAACTACAATTTTGGAGTAGCAACAGATGGGTTAATATGGATTTTTATAGACAAAAATGGTGAAGAAACAGCAAAACTTGATTTATTAAAAGATCATGACAAAATTAAAGATTTTTTAGTTGGAAAAGAAAGAGTTATCTCACAAAAGTCAGAAGAAGAAATCACAAAGAGATTCTATGACTGGTACAATGCTTTATTACATGGTGGAAGATACAAAAACAAAGAAGGTAAGATCGATTGGGTCAGTGAGAAGGATTGTTTAGTAAATAATATTTTCAATGTCCAAAATTCAAGTGAAAAGGAACAGATCGCTCAAAGTGTTGTGAATCGTTTGATTTTTATAAAGTTCCTTCAGTCAAAAGAGATAATAGAAAAAGATATTTTAGCTTATTTATCCCATCTAAGTGAGGACATATTAAACGAAAAATTAAAACAGCTATTCTT
This sequence comes from bacterium, assembly GCA_021157805.1. The sequence continues at coordinate 2,651 of JAGGVW010000060.1, read as the reverse complement.
TAGAGTTTTAAATACCCCCAAAAATGAAAGAATAGATATAGATCCCAATTTTGAGGATATACCATATCTAAATGGAAGTTTATTTATAAAAACAGAAGTAGAAAGAGAAAATCCAGATTATAGAATCAAGGCAGAAATCTTAAAGAAGATAATCAAGTTTTTGGATAGCTTTAGATTTATTCATAAAGAAACTTTTGAAAATGGAGACTCGATAGATCCAGAAATACTTGGGTATATATTTGAAAGAGCAATGACATCTTCTGATAGAAAAGGTACTGGGGCTTACTATACACCAAAACAGATAACAAAGTACATAGCAGAAAATACAATCTATCCCTGTTTAATAGACAAAATAAACACTTTTTTAAAGGAAGAAAAGGGATATAAGGAAACAGAATTGATTAAAAATATAAATGACATTTTTATACTTCATGAAACTACCTTAAATGAAATCTGGAATAAAATCATATTAAATCTAAAAGTTTGTGATAATGCCTGTGGCTCCGGAGCTTTTTTATTAGCTGCTGGGAACATACTTTTTGATCTGAGTAAAAAGATATGTAAAAAATTGAATATGAAAAATCCAGATCCAGTTATCAAAAAAATGATTCTGCTAAAAAATCTCTATGGAGTTGATATAAATCCAAATGCTGTTGAGATCGCAAAGTTAAGGTTATGGCTATGGCTTGTGGATTCTTATGATCCGGAACATATACAACCCTTACCAAATATCGAGTATAATCTAAGATCTGGTAATACCTTACTTGGTTATGTTGACATAAGCAGATTCAAGGATATAAAATCTTCAGATTTAGAATACTGGACAAATGAAAATTCATTATACGATCTATTAGAAGAAAGAGAAAAACTTATTAAAACTTACAAGGGGGCAAAATATACTGAATTAAAAAAAGTAAGGATAGATTTAGAGGAAATAGATAAAAAAATAAAAAGATTACTTGATTTTGAGTTTTATAAAGAAATTAAATCTAAGAAAATAGAGATAACAAGAGAAGATTTTGATAAATTAAAGCCATTCCACTGGGGATTTGAATTCTTTGAAGTTTTTGATCCCGAGAAACCAGAAGAAGAAAGAGGTTTTGATGTTATTATTGGGAATCCGCCTTATGTGAGTGCATGGGAAATGGAAAAATCAGATGTTTTATCGAGAAAGATCTTACCTAAACTCTATTCTGATAAATTTCAGTTAAAGTCACACTGGGATCTCTATGTCCCATTTATTCTACAATCAACTAATATAGCAAAAAATGAAGGATATTTCTCCTACATTCTTCCGAACCCGATCTGTAGGGAAAAATATGCAACCGATATCCGAAGATATATCCTAAAAAACAGTACAATAAAACGGCTGCTTACGGCAGGAGAACGAAATGTCTTTGTAGGTGTTTCAAGACAGAGTATTGTTATCGTTCTAAAGCTTATGCCTTCCATAGATAAAGAAAATGAAATAATTGTACAGTTTATTGACGAAAATAATAATATAAAAACGATAAATAAAATTCAACAAAACGTTTGGTATGATTTACACCAATCACAGTTTAGATACGAATCTGATAACACAACGATGGAGATAATAGAAAAGATGAATAAAACAGGGATTAGACTGGGGAATATTTATTATGTGAATTATGGTGCTCAAGTGTCAAGCAAGAAAAAAGGAGAGTTTGGAAAGCAGTATCTTCTTACAAAAGAGCCGAAAGAAAACCCAAAGAAGTTTTTTGAAGGGAAAGATTTGTCAAGGTTTGAAATAAGATATCGCGGTCTTGAACTTGAGTATATTCCTCAGATAATGTATGGTCCAAGAGTTCCTGAGCTTTTTGAATCACCTAAAATAGTTGTGAGGAAAATATCTGGTGCAAATGAAAGCGTGTTTGGATCAATTGATCGTTTAAAGATGTATTGCGATGATGGTCTAATACTGGCAACAGACTACAAAAACCTTAAACCAGAAGATAGAACGAAATTTAAAGGATACGATATAATTGAGGATCACAATTATACGCCAGAATTTATTTTATGTATTCTCAACTCAAAGCTTATGTCTTTCTTTTATAGGAACGTATATGCAACAGGGAGTTTACAAGGTTCATATTCTCATGTTTATCCAAAGCACGTTAGAGATTTTCCACTTCCAAATTTTGAGGAAATTGATGAAAAAATAATTAGCTCTGTATCCATACTCTGTAACTACATGCTCTTCCTAAACAAAACAGAAGAGAGAAGAAAATCAGAAAAAGAACTCATTGAATTTATTGATAGACAAGTCATTGATTCTTTAGTCTATGAACTATACTTCAAGGAAAAACTCGAAACAAATCTTTTACAATTGATTGAGCCATATCTAAAAGATATTGAGAATTTAGATTCTGATGAAGAAAAACTAAAGACAATAAAAGAAATTGTCAAGAGGATAAAGGCTGATGATAAGATCACAAAAGAAATAGAAAAAATAAAATCTCATGAATGGGTAAAAGTTATAGAAAAAAGATCCTTATGAAGATCGATATATAATTCAAAGGTGAGACTATGAAATGTAAATGGATAGAAGATCATGAATGCAAAAGAGAGAATCCGGAAATGGGAGATCAGCAGAGGAGCACAATCGGCTTTGGAACCATTTGACCGATAAC
>JAGGVW010000007.1 GCA_021157805.1 bacterium | reverse complement strand
TTTTATAATAATAAAAAAAGGAGGGGTAGGATGGAGAGAAAAGGAAAAGAGATAGTTGGAGTAGATGTAGATGAGTTGATAAAGTTGCTTAATAAAGCACTTTCAGATGAGTGGCTTGCTTACTATCAGTACTGGGTTGGTGCAAAAGTTGTTAAGGGAATGATGAAGGAATCCGTAATTGCTGAACTTACTCAGCACGCTGGGGATGAATTGAGACATGCTGAAATGCTTGCAACAAGAATTTTACAACTTGGAGGAACTCCTGTTTTAAAACCAGAGGATTGGTATAAACTTACAAACTGTGGATATGAAGCACCTGAAGACCCTGATGTTATGCCTGTATTGAAGCAGAATATAAAAGGAGAACAATGTGCCATTGAGTCCTATAAAAAACTTTCTGATTTTGTGAGAGATAAAGACCCAATTACTTATAATATGGTTTTAAGTATTCTAACAGATGAGATTGAGCATGAAGATGACCTTATAAATCTTTATGAAGATATTGAAAGTAAAGAATAAATTTTATAAATGGAAGAAGTATAGTAGGGAAAATGAAATGTATAAATGTGAAATGTGAGGAAAAAACAGAAATTATGGAGGGGAAAGTAAAATGAAAGTAATTGGAATTTGTGGAAGTCCAAGAAGGGGAGGGAATTCTGAAATATTACTTGATAAGTTTTTAAGTGGGTTTAAAGAAAAATGGGAGGTTAAAAAATTTATACTGAATGAAATGAAATTTATCCCCTGTCAGGAATGTGAAGAAATAAGAAAAGATGGTAGATGTAAAATTCAGGATGATATGCAGATACTTTATCCTGAAATTGAAAGTGCTGATGTAATTGTTATTGCTTCTCCCATTTTCTTCGGTTCTGTTTCTGCTCAAACAAAAATGATGATAGATAGATTTCAGTGTCAGTGGCTTGGAATAAAGACTTTTAAAACATATACTCCCAAAAAAAAGAAAGGGTATTTTATTTGTGTTGAAGCCAGTGAAAGAGATGATTTTATAGAAAATGCAAGAAGTATTATAAAAAATTTTTTTATTACAGTTGGAGCAACCTATTCAGGCGAAGTTATATGTAAGGGAGTTGATGAAAAGGGTAAAGTGGAAGAAAGAAAAGAGTGTATTGAAAGAGTTAAATCCCTTATTGAAAAATTATAATAGATACCCATCTTATAACCCCCTTCACGAGAAAAATTAAGGACAATATTAATAATTTTAACAAGTAATAAAAGAGAATTGGTTATGTGGGGTGGTAACTATCTCTATAACCATTTACTACAAAAACTTGACAGGAAGATTTTTTTATGATATAGTGGTATTAAGGTTATAACCAGATACCAAAAAAAGAAGGTAAAAAAATGGAAAAAACATTGATGTTAAAAGAAATAAAGATAGATAAAAAAAGTCCAATACCAAGGTATCATCAGGTTATAGAGAAAATAAAAGAAGCAATAAGATTAGGGCAGCATAAAAAAGGAAAAAAATTACCTTCAGAAAGAAAATTAGCAGAGTATTTTAATGTTTCTCGTATAACTATAAGAAAAGCACTTGATAAATTGGTAGTGGAAGGAATTATAGAAAAAGAATGGGGAAAAGGAATATATATAAAAAGGTCTCTTTCACCCACTGTAAAAAAAACGAAGAAAATAGGGTTTACAATATGGCAGGGAGAAGAATTTGCTTATCACCCTGCAACTCTGGAAATTTTACAAGGAATAGGAGAAGTGATAGAAAAGAAAAATTATAGCATAGAAATAGTACTTATTACTCCTTCTATGATAAAAAAATCTGACTATTCTAAATTAGTAAGTAGTAAAACAGATGGAATTATTTTATCTGTTCAGGAAATACCAGCAGAAAAATTGAACGAGATAAGGAAAAAAATTCTTCACTTGATTGTTCTAAACAGACGGAATTTTCAGAATACAATATTGATAGATTTTAAAGAAGCAACTTATCAAATAATGGAACATCTATTTTCTCTCGGTCATAGAAAAATAGGACTTATAAATGGATTGGAGAAATTTGATATAGCAAAACAGGTATTAGAAGGATATAAAGAATTTTTAAACGAGAAAGGTTTTAAGATAAACAGTAAGTTTATTAAAAACGGATATTATAGTCATCAAGAAGGATTTAATTTAACAATAGAGATTTTAAAAGAGAGACCGAGACCAACTGCTTTAATTTTGGGGGATGATTATATGGCATTAGGAGCATTGGATGCTATTAAAAAATCAGGATTAAAATGTCCTGATGATATATCAATTTGTTCATTTAATAATTTCCCATTCGCAAAATTTACCAATCCGCCTTTAACTACAGTAAAAACTCCTTTCTATCAATTGGGAAAAGTTTCTGCTCAAAATTTAATTAATTTGATAGAAGGAAAAAAGATAAAAAATAAAATTTTATTGAATGGAGAGTTAATAATTCGTGAATCAACAAAAAAAGGAGGTGATTTAAATGTGTAAAAAGTTTTCAAAAGGGATTTTCTCAAAATCACATGGCTTCACATTAATTGAATTGCTGGTAGTAATAGCCATCATAGCGATTCTTGCAGCGATGCTACTACCAGCATTAAGTAAAGCAAGAGAAAAAGCAAGGCAGGCTGTGTGTATGAATAATTTAAAACAGATAGGTTTAGCTTTTTTCATGTATGTTGAGGATAATGATGGATATTTTCCAAATTTTATTTGGAGGAGTGCTGACAATGTACATTGGTATATGGCTCTTTATCCATATGTAAGTCCCCATGATATGCACTATTGGGCAAAAATCCTTAAAGTTTTCATCTGCCCCTCTGCAAAAGATGTAACAAGTCAATTTACCGGTTATGTTACTTCAGCGAAAACATACTGTTCTTATGGATACAATGATACTATTCCACCTAATCCTAAGGCAGCGAGAATAAAAAGACCAACTCAAACACTTCTTTGCTGTGACTTAATTGCAAGGGCTGGAAATCAAGCTAAAGTTAGAGCTCCAAGATGTTGGTACCACCCGGATTGGTTCTGTGCTCTAAAAGATAGTTATAAAGCCAACAATGACTGGATGGTTGGTACTTGGCATAATGGAGGTCCAAATATTCTATGGGTAGATGGACATGTAAGCTGGATGACAGAAGATCAACTTTGGGATGGGGGACAAAATACCTATTTTTATCATGAATAATTTTAGATATGGTAAAAAAAATCACTAAGGTTATGGAAAAAAAGTAAAACTTGTCATGTCTAACACAATGAAAAGGAGGAGTGAAAATGAGAATTAGTAGATTGATGTGGGGAATATTTTTGTTTGTTGCTATATTAGGAGGGGAGGATGTTTTGGCTTTTCACAAACCTTTAGATAAAAGCGGTTCTGAAAAGAAATCTGTGTGGATTGATTCAAGGAATTTTAGTAAATTTTCTACTGCGGTGAAAACAGCTGTAAATAGAACTCTAATAATATCTAATCCTGTAGTTCTTGATACTGACGTTATTATACCTTCCAATACACATCTTCTCTTTTTAAATGGTGGTTCTCTTACGAATAGCCAAGGGAAAAAAATTATTATAAATGGGCCCATAACTGCGCCAATTGCCCAGATATTTATCGGTTTTAGACCGGGAGATGTTACTTTTGGTGATGGGTATATAAAAGAAGTTTATCCCCAATGGTGGGGAGCAAAAGTGAATGATAAAATAGATGATAGTTTACCATTGCAGTGCGCTATTGAGAGTGGTGCCAAACAAATTTATCTACCTTCAGGTTGTTATCTCCTCAACAGGCCATTAAATATCACTAACAGACCTCAGGGACTTATAATTCAAGGTGCAGGAATGGCGGAGTGTGGTGGTGGTTCTATTCTTATTGGAAATACTGGAGGAATAGTAATAGATACTACTGGTTCACGATACTTAGATTTCCGTGATTTTAAAATTATTTCCGGACAATCAAATCCATCTACTATAGGAATTTTTTATGCAAGGTCAAATAAAATAAGATTTGTAGAGTTCAACTCTTTGACAAATGTTGGAGTGAATCTCTCCTCTGTTCCAGAAGCAAATAATGGAAACGGTACAGTCGCTATCTACAATTATGCAGCAGAACTTTGGCGGGCAAGAAATGTATATCTACAGGCTGATAACGCTGTAGTTTTTACAGGGTATAATATTTTCAATCTCTCTTCCCCTTTTGCTCACATATTTTCAGGTTATCCCTCAATGTCTGAATGTACTATTGATGGTGCTTCTACCTTACGGGGAAGGAAAGGACCTTGTGTTACTATTGACAATGGAACAAGGATAGAAATATTGAATGCTTACTTATGTGGAGGACATTCAAAAAACTGTTTTCCTTATGCTATTTCTATTACAGGTAGATCTTTTTGGGCCCATGCAATTACGATTACTGGAAATATTGAAAGAGGAGGCGGTGGAATACTTTATACTAAAGCACATATAGTAGGTTTAACCCTAAATGTAAATAATGGGGCAACTACACCTGCAATTTTTATTGATGGGGGTTCTATCAGAAATGGGCAGATTAGTATACAACACGGTAACGGAGGTTTGCCAAAAGAAAGGGAACTTTTTGCTCCTTCCTCCAAGGGCTCTATTATTAATACAACATTAGATTTATTTCCCGGTCAGCATATTTCGTCACCTAATCTTTTATTTATAAGCAATATTATTAAGGCACCTTTTCCTCTCAATGAGGCTAAGAAATCCATAAATGTTTCTTCCGGTTCTTCTTATTTTCTTATCACAAAAGATGGAATCTGGTCTGAAGGTGGGAAGGAAAAACCATGAATGTTTTCATTGCTACAGTTGCTTCTGGATTTAATAGTGAATTGCTGATAGGAGATTATAATGAGTAATTTTAATGATAAATTCTCATTAGCAACAGAAAGAGCCAAGATAAAAATAGCAAAATTTACCAAATTTTCATGTGATTTTGGAGATAAATTTCTCAATAATCTTTTTTATGGAACACTGGAGACTCTTATAGATAGAGTAAATGACAATGGATTCTGTGAAGTTTGTTGGGGAGAGGAAAGTGGGGCAAAACGGTATGGAATTGTCCATTATACTCGTGATGCGTGTGAGTGTGCTCTTTCTCTCATAAGTTGTGGAATATTTCCTGTAGCCAAACGAGTATTGGATTTTACTCTAAGAAATTTACCAGATAATCAGTCTTACTTTCCTCAAACTTACAACTCAGATGGCAGTCCGGCTGACAATTTTACCATTGCAACGGATAGAACAGGACATGTAATAAGAGGTTGCTATTATTATCTTAGATACACTAGAGATATTAATTTCATAGAAAAACATTTTAATGTGCTTGCCAGAATGACAAATTATTTAAAGAAATATTATCATGAGGATCTCCAGCTTGTGGATAGTGGGAATTACAATGAGCAACTTGATGGAAGTAGAGAACCTTTATGTGATTTATACACCAATTGTTCTGTGCTTAGTGGTTATAGATTGATGGGAAAATTGAGCAGTATGGTAGGAAAAAAAGATATAGCAGAAGATTGTAAAGAGATGGCAGAGAAAATAAAAACTGGTATAGAGAAAAATCTAAAAGGGGAATATTATTTTACAGGTATAAGATTGAACAAAGAAAGATTACCTTTTGCCGGATGGATAAATATGATGCCTCTTGAATGGTATGAGGATTGTGACAAAAAGGCGTTAGAAAATGCATATAAATTGAATATGGAAAAAACAACTATTAATTGGGAGCAATATAAAATTCCCAGCGGATTTACGGATGATTATTGGTGTGGTAAAACACATATTGCAGGGAAAGTATTAGGATATTTTACTGGTTATATGGCAGAAACGGGAAGATTGAGACAACTTCAGGAAATGATGAGTTTTATGAAAGAATTTACTGTTAAACCTAAAAATATCTATCCTGAAAACTGGTGGTATTGTAAAATGAAGGACTACAAGATGGATAAATTTTTGCGAAAATGGTGGAAGCCATATATAGAAGACCCAAATGGAGATTATACAATAGATTCAGGGAACTGCGAACAGGCTTCCTGCTGGTTGTTTGATTTCCTGAAACATATTGTTGGAATAAAGGAATATGAAAGTGAACTTGTTATCAAACCGTGTTTTCCTTTTAACCATAAGAAAATAGTTATCAAAAATTATCCTTTATCGGGCGGAGACAGAATTTCTTACTCCTTATTTAGAGAAGTTTCAAAAGTGAAATTAGAGGTGGGGATTTCTAAAAGAATAAAATACAAGATTCAAATACCAGTTCCCAAAGAGGAAAATATTACAAAAGTTTGGAGTAGAACAAAAGTTCGGAGCAGAATATTCACACAAAACGATGTAAAGTGGATTGAAATAAGTTTCTTACCATTACCTTTTAAAGAAAAAAAATTTATTTTTGAGTTTTATCTTAAATAAATTATAAACTATAATTTTTATTAGATTGAAAGGAGGTAAAAAGATGTTTATTAATCATTGTCATGTTTTTCCTAAAGGGGTTTTCAACAAAGAAAAACCGTTTTTGGGGACAATAGAATGCTTAAAGGAATGGATGAAGAAATTGAATATACAAAAAGCTGTAGTATTTAGTCTTTCAGCAGGTGGAATTGAACCTAATGAGTGGTTATTGAGAAATTTAAAAGGAGAGAGGAATTTATTCCCTTTTGTTACTATTAATCCTACAGAGAAGAATTCAGCTGAGAGATTAGAACAATTTATTAAACAAGGTTTTGTTGGAGTTAAAATTCATCCACCAGTAATGAAAGCTGGTATTGATGAGCCATCAGCTGAACCATTTTATGAGGTCGCAGAAAAGGCAAAGATGCCTTTACTTTTTCACACAGGAGTACATGGGTGGTATTTGTGCAAATATATGCCCATTCTTTTGGATAATGTAGCTCAAAAACACCCAAGTCTACCCATTATTATTGAGCATACTGGTGGAACTGCTTTTTTCTTCCAAGCTTTGGCTGTCTTACAAAATAACGAGAATTGTTATGCTGGAATAACCCAGACAAGAAGAAAAGAAAGTTATTGGTATCTTCCCCATGAGTATATTTCTATTCTTTTAAGAACGATAGGTCCTACAAGAATTATTTATGGAGCTGATTACCCCTTTAATGATTTCAATATGATTAAGGAAGATATTATAACCATTAGAAGTTGGAAGATATCTGAGAAAAAGAAAGAAATGATATTGGGAGGCAATATTTCTAAACTGGTAGAAACTTTAAAGAGATAATAACGCAGAAGAGGCAAAATTAGAGGAGTGGAATGATAAAAAGATTAAATACAAGAGATGAGGAAAAACTGGTACTTCTGGGCAAAAAGTTAATAGACCAGGAAAAATGCAGAGTGATTGTTCAACCGTATGAAAGGAATAAAGGTTTCTGGTTTGGAGGAGGGAAGATAAGAAAAGATAAAGAAGGAAGGATAATTTTAACAGGAAGATACAGGAATGCAGGAGATAGCAGGTATGGAGTGAGTAAAGGAGAGCGAGGCCTTGAACTTGCAATTTTCATTTCAGAAGATGAAGGAAGAAAATTTAAAAAAATAAAATCCTGGAGTAAAAAAGACCTTTCATACGAAAATAAAGTTCTTTCTATTGAGGGTTCATCAATTTATTTTGGAGAAAAAGTGAAACTTTATGTTTCTTCAGAAAAGGAAATTAAATATCCAGAAGGTTTTGAAAAATATCAGAAAGAAGGGACAGGAGTATGGAATATTGATGTTTTTGTTGCTGATACAATTGAGAAACTTGAACCAGGAAATATAAAGAACATTCTTTCTTCATCAAATCCAGAAAATATCCATATAAAAGACCCTGTTGTTTTTGAGATGAAAGGAGAAGAATACATTATTTACTGTCAGCACCCATTTTGCTGGAGTTGCAGTTATACAGGAGCAGGAAAAATTATTGAGAACAGGTTTGAGATAATTTCTTCTGACATACTTCCAAAAGGATATACATGGGATGTGGCAGTAGCAAGAGTTACTGAAAGATTACCTGTTCCAAAAGTTGGAATGTTTAAGAATTTACCTGATATTTCTCTTTACTTTTATGATGGAGCCGAATGTATAAGAGAGCATCCACAATCAGAAAAAGGGGTTAAAAGGCCAAGAGGATATTCCTGTGAAGAGATTGGAGGGCTTGCCTATGGATTTGATGACGAATTTCCAATTATTTACAGATTGAGCAGGTATTTTCCTCTTTTTTATTCACCTGAAGGAACAGGTTGCAGCAGATATGTTTCAGCATTCTTTGATGGTGAAAAAATATATGCAACATGGCAGAGGTCATTTTCTGATTTTTCCCAGCCCCTCGTAATGAATATAGTTGATATTGAAGAAATAGAAGGAGTGTTAAAATGAAAATAGGAGTTTGTGAGAAAGATTTACCAGGTAATTTGGAAGAAAATTTTAAATGGATTGTTGAGAATGGTTTTGATGGATTCCAGATATGGCCTGACAAAGTGAAGGATGCAAAAGAACTTCTAAATATGTGTAAAAATGAAGGAATTTTAATATCAGCAATAGGAGGAGGACCAAACCTTGTAAATCCAGAAACAAAAAATATAACAATAGATGAATTTAAAAAAAGGATAGAAATTGCGGTTTCTCTTGAATCAAACATTATCACTGCTGAGACAAAAGAAAAACCAGAAAAACTGAGTGAAGAAGAAGCGTGGAAATGGTGTTGTGAAATTGTTAGAGAAATATGTGAAGAATGTAAGAAAGGCGGAATATATCTTGCAATTGAGCCATCTGGAAGTTGCTTCATAAAAGATTATTTTATGTGGAAACAACTTTCTGATAGAGTAAAAATTGAAAATTTAAAAGTTAATTATGACCCTGCAAATATTTTATGGGCAGGCAGGGATGTTATTGAGGGTGTTCATTTTCTCAAAAAGGATATTGCTCATACTCATGCAAAAAATATTATTTTTGGAAAAGAAGAGGGATATATTGAAGGGGAGAGCAAAATAATTGTAAGAGATGTTCCTTTAGATGAAGGAGAAGTTGATTATAAAGAATATATTAATTCTCTGAAGGAAATTGAATATGATGGTTTTTTAACAATTGAAATGCATTGCAAAAAAGGAGAAGATAGAAAAGAAGATATTTTAAAATCAAAAAAGTATATTGAGAAACTTATAAGACAGGAGGGATAGATGGAATTTAAAGTTGGAATTATAGGAGCAGGAAGAATTGCAGGAGCACATATTCAGGCACTTTCCAAAATAGAGAATGTAAAAATTGAAGGAGTATGTGATGTGGTTAAGGAGAAGGCAGAGGAAAAAGCAAGGAAAATAGGAGCAAGGGTTTACACTGACTATAAAGAAATGCTTGATAGGGAAAAACTTGATGCTGTCTGGATATGTACACCTGCTGATGTTCATTCAGAAAATGTTTTATATTGCATTGAAAAAAACATTCCATTTTTCCTGGAAAAACCAGTTGGAATAAACGAAAGAGAGTGTGATGAAGTGGCTGAAAAACTGAAGAAAGAAAAAATAATAAACTCAGTTGGTTTTATGTTGAGATACGACCCCGCTGTTGAAAAACTGAAAGAAATTTTTGAAAAAGAAAAATTGGTTTTTGCTGCTGCTGAATATTTCTGGACAATTCCTTTAGTTGATACAATAAAAAGTAAAGAAAAAGCAGGAGGTCAAATAGTAGACCAGGCAATACATCTAATTGATTTGATGAGATATTTGATTTCAGATATAAAAAGTGTTTACACAAGAAGAGTGAGAGGATTTTTCCCTGAAGAAAAATTATATACTGGAGATGATGCAAGTGGAACTATTTTTGAATTTGAAAATGGACTTATTGGAAATCTTATATGTACCTATGCTTTATTTCCTGAAATAACAAAATATTATCCACCTAAAATAAGATTTATATGTAAGAAGAAACTTATTGAATATATCAACAGAGGAACTATCAGGATGTTTGAAAAGGAAAATTACACAGAGAAGAAATGGGATGAAAGCCCTATGCATAGAGAAGATAAATCTTTTATAAAAGATGTCATAAATGGAAAAAAAAGAAATATCAGATGTGATTATTTTGATGCTTTAAAAACATTAAAAGTTGCTCTGGCTGCCAATAAATCAATGGAAAAAAATAAAGTTGTTGAACTTTAAATTTTTTTCTAATAACTTCTGAAAATAAAACTTGACAAAATAAAAAGAGGGGTGTTTAATTTATAAAAAAGGTAGAAAATGGTATATTTTGGTGAATTCAGGAGCAAATTAGATAAACAGGGAAGAATAGTAATTCCTTCAAAGATGAGAGAACAATTGAAAGGAAATAATGTTTACTTAACAAGGGGGCTTGAAGAATGCCTTTTTCTTTTTTCAGAAAATGTCTGGAAATC
>JAGGVW010000123.1 GCA_021157805.1 bacterium | reverse complement strand
ATATAAAGTGACAGCAGGAAATAACTGGAAATGGTTTGAAAATATTATAACCTATGCAAATGCAAAATTACCTCTTGGACTTTTACTTGCCTATGATATTACAAAGAAAAACGAGTATCTTGAAATAGGACTTGAATCACTTGAGTTTATAAAAAACATAACAATAATTGATAACAGATTTATACCCATAGGAAATAAGAAGTGGTATATTAGGGGTGGAAAGAGACCATATTATGACCAGCAACCTATAGAGGCAAGTTGTATGATTGAGGCATTGAAAGCAGGGATGAAAATTACTGGAGAGAAAGAATATGGAGAAAATGCTTTAATTGTTTTTGACTGGTATCTTGGAAGGAATACAAAAGGAGAGATGATGTATGACCCAGTTACAGGTGGGTGTTTTGATGGATTAACTCCAAAAGGAGCAAATAGAAATCAGGGAGCAGAATCCACTATTTCCTATCTTTTATCCCGACTTGAAATTGAGGCTCTTTTATAACAATGTGGAGGTCGGACCTCCTCAAAATGAGATTTGAGTTTATTACATTCGGATGCAAGGTAAATCAATATGAAACACAATTGCTAAAAGAAAATATCCCTTTTCTTTACAGGCAGAATAATGATGTTTGTGTAATAAATACCTGCTGTGTTACAGATAAAGTTGAAAAAGAAATAAGGAGAATAATAAGGAAGAAAATAAGAGAAGGTAAAAAGGTCTGGCTTACAGGATGTTTTGTTAATAAAGAAAGAGAGAGAATTAAAGTAAATTTTCCAGATGTTAAAATTTTTGATAAATTTACCTGTTTCAATAGAACAAGAATAATCAGTTTTTTTGAAAAGCATACAAGGGCATTTGTTAAAATTGAGGATGGATGTGAAAATAAATGTTCATACTGTATAATTCCACTTGTAAGGGGAAAAGTGAGTTCAAGAGATGAGAATGAAATTTTGGAGGAGATTAAAACTCTGGGCGGGAATGGGTATAAAGAGATTGTTCTTACAGGAGTTGACCTTGGTGCTTATGGAAAAGATAATGGGAAAAAACTTTCTGATTTAATTGAGAAAATTTCAAAAATAAAAGGGATTGAAAGATTAAGATTAAGTTCAATTGAGGTTTTTCATATAGATAAAGAATTTATTGATTTTCTCTCTTCATTTGAAATTTTCTGTCCCCATTTTCATATTCCATTACAGAGTGGTTCAGATAGAATTTTAAAGTTGATGAGGAGAAGATATAATTATTCACAGTATCTTGAAAAAATTGAATATATAAGAAAAAAATTTAAGAATGTTACATTTACAACAGATATAATGATTGGTTTTCCGGAAGAGACAGATGAAGATTTTAAAAAGTCCTGTAAGGCAGTTGAAGAGATTGGTTTTCTTAAAGTTCATATATTCCCGTTTTCTCCAAGAGAAGGGACAGAAGCAATGTTGCTTGAAAATAAAGTTGACTGGAGAATAAAAAAAGAAAGAGAAAAAGTCATTTTCAAGGTCGCAGAAAATAGTAGAAGGAAAGTAATGAGTAATTTTCTTAACAAAAATTTAAATGTTCTTGTTGAAAAAAAAGAAGGAAATTTCTGGACTGGTTATTCAGAAAACTATATTCCTTTTTTAGTTTCTTCTCAAAAAGATTTAAAAAATGAAATAATTTCTGTAAAAGGAGAAGAAATTGTTGATGGGAAAATTTATGATATAATGAATGATAGTAAAGAGGAAAAGAATGGGACAGTTTAAAGTAGGCACTTTAATAGCAGGTCTTGTGTGTATTGGTATTGGAAGTTTCTTTACTTTTAAACCAAAACTTACATACCAGAAAGAGGGACTTTCTGATTTTTTTGCAATAATTGGAATTATTTTTATGATTTCAGGAGTGGTTCTTATTTTCTCTCCATTTATCAAATAGGAGAAATTTTCTCTCCCATAATTAGATTGAGTGCTTCTGCCCTTGTTCTTAAATCCCTTAAAAATATTCCTCTCATTGCTGAAGTTACAATTTTACTTCCTGGCTTTTTAACTCCTCTCATTATCATACATAAATGTTCTGCTTCAATTACAACCATTGCTCCCTGAGGAGTTAAAGTTTCCATTATTGTATCTGCAATCTGATTTGTCATTCTTTCCTGCAATTGTAACCGCTTTGTAAAAACATCAACAAGACGGGCAAATTTACTTATTCCAACAACTTTTTTGCCATCTGGTATATATGCAATGTGTGCTTTACCAAAAAATGGGAGTATATGGTGTTCACAGAGAGAATAAAATGGAATATCTTTTACAAGAACAAGTTCATTAAATTCCTCATAAAAAACCTTCCCAAGGATTTTTTTCGGGTCTTGCTTATAACCACTTAAAATTTCCTCAAGCATTTTAGCAACTCTTCTGGGTGTTTCTTTCAGCCCTTTTCTATTTACATTTTCTCCAATACCTTCAAGTATCTGTTTCACCGCTTTTTCTATTTTCTCCCTGTTCATCCTTTTCCCCTTTTTCTTTTTTTATTCCGAGCAATTCATCTATTTCTTCTGATTTTAGTGTTTCTTTTTCTAAAAGTGTATTTGCAAGTTTATGGAGTTTATCAATATTTTTTGTAAGAATTTCAACTGCTCTTTTCTCTGCTTCTTCAAGAATTCTTTTTATTTCCTCATCTATCTCTCTTGTTGTTACTTCACTGTGTTCTCTCATCTGGACAAGGTCCCTTCCAAGAAAGACATTTTCATTATGTCTGAATATAACAGGACCAAGTTTTTCACTCATACCCCATTCACAAACCATTCTTCTTGCTATTTCTGTTGCAACTTTTAAGTCATTTTCACTTCCTGTGAACATTTTACCAAAAATTAATTTTTCAGCAGCTCTTCCAGCAAGTAAAGCAGCCAATGAATTTTTGTAATATGTATCTGACTGGATAAATTTATCCTGTTCAGGTAATATATGAGTTAGTCCAAGTGCTCTTCCTCTCGGTATAATTGTAACTTTATGGACAGGGTAAACTTCTGGTAAACTTTTTTGAACAAGGGTATGTCCTGATTCATGATAAGCAATTACTTTTCTTTCTTCATCACTTATAACAAGATTTTTCCTTTCTGCTCCCATTAAGACCTTATCTTTTGCCTCTTCAAAATCACTCATATCAATTTTATCTTTTCCTTTTTTGGCAGCAATCAGGGCTGATTCATTTACAATATTTGCAAGGTCTGCTCCAGAAAGTCCAGAAGTTGCCCTTGCTAAAATTTTAAGGTCAACATTTTCATCTAATGGTTTATTTTTTGTATGAACTTTTAATATCAGTTCTCTCGCTCTTATGTCTGGCATATCAACAACAACAGTTCTATCAAATCTTCCAGGTCTTGTTAAAGCAGGGTCAAGAACATCAGGTCTATTTGTTGCAGCCATAACAATTATATGTTCGTCTGTCTGAAAACCATCCATTTCAACAAGAAGTTGATTTAATGTTTGTTCTCTTTCATCATGACCTCCACCAAGTCCTGCAAAACGCTGCCTTCCAACTGCATCTATTTCATCAATGAAAACAATACAAGGAGCAAGTTTTTTTGCCTGTTTGAAAAGGTCTCTAACTCTTGCTGCTCCAACTCCAACAAACATTTCAACAAAATCAGAACCACTCATACTTAAAAATGGAACTTTTGCTTCACCAGCAACTGCTTTTGCAAGAAGTGTTTTCCCTGTTCCGGGAGGTCCAATAAGAAGAACCCCTTTTGGAATCTTTGCTCCAAGACGAATAAATTTTTTAGGAGATTTCAAAAATTCAATTATTTCCTTCAGGTCATCTTTTGCTTCTTCACATCCAGCAACATCAGCAAATGTAACTCTGTTTCTGGAATCAGGCAGTAATGGCTTGCTTTTTGCAAAAGACATAACACGGCTTCCTTCAGTTGATACCTGTTTGTAAATCATAAACCAGAGAAGTAGAAAAATCAGAATAACAGGAATTGTTGAAATGAAAAGGTTTGACCAGAAAGAAGAAGTTGGCTCTGGTTTAAATGCGACATTATTTTCTCTTAAAATTTTGTAAAGTTCAGAGTCCTCTCCACTATAAGTATAAAATTTCGTTCCATTTTTTAATTCTCCATAAATATACCCCTCTTTTATTTTAACTATACCCTTTATATTGTGTTGTTCAACATTTTCTAAAAAGTCGCTGTAAATAATATTTTTTCTTTCTCCTTCATATTTGGAAAATTTCAAAAGAGAAAAAAGGATAATCCCTGTTATTATCCAGAAAATAAGTCCTTTAACGATATTACTATTTACCGGGGGTTTTTTGGGTTGTTTTTTCTCTTCTTTCTTTTTTTCATCCATTCTTTTTTCACCTTCCTTTTCATTTCTTTTAAATATTTTTGTTTGTTTTCTGCTTTTTCTATCGCTGAAATAAAAGCAACACAATCAGCCCCTTCTTTTATAACTTTTCCAGCATTCTCTTTATTTATACCCCCAATTGCCACAATTGGTATAGAGAATTTCTTTTTAATTTCTTTTATTATCTCTGGTCCTGTTGTTTTTCTATCTTTTTTTGTTGGAGATGGATAAATAGCCCCAACAGCAATATAATCAATGTCTTTATTCAAATATTTTTCTGCTTCTTTTAGTGAATTTATTGAAACACCAATAATTTTATCTGGGAGAATTTTTCTTGCATCTTCAACAGAAATATCTTTCTCTCCCAGGTGCACCCCATCTGCTTCACTTATCAAACATATATCAATTCTGTCATTTATTATGTATATTATCTCATCAGGGATAACTTTTTTCAATTTTTTTGCTATTCTTGCAAAAAACTTTGTGTTAACTCCTTTATATCTCAACTGTATTATATCTGGTTTCCCCTCAATAATACTTTCTGTAAAACCCATAATGTTCTGGTTATCTTTTAAATTTATAATTACATAAACAGAAGGAACTGGAATTTTTTTCTTTGAGAGATAAGTTATAATCTGTTTTTCAATTTCATAAAACTCAAATCTTAAATTATGAAAGGATTTTGATAATGAACTTTTTAAACATTTTGAATATTCTTCAATAACCCTCAATCCTTCTTCAATTCTTAAACAGTTTTTTTCAATCAACCTATCTATACTCTCTTTCTTTAATATATCATATTTCCTTCCAGTATCTTTGAAAATATCCCTTTCTCTTCTTAATGTCTTCAATTCAAAGTTTTTAAGGACTTCACTTATAAATTTATGTCTGAAATTTTTTACTTTTTTAAAAAGTTTTTCATTTTCAATATAAAATCTAACACCATCTTCAACAACTCTAATTCCTTCTCTTATTCTGTTAAAATTCACATCAATTATTTGAATTGCTTTCATTCTTCCATCTTTTTTATTTTCTTTATTATTTTTGTTGTTGATATATTTTTTACAAGTGGAAAAATATATACTTTTCCTCCATATTTTTCAACGATGTCTTTTCCAATTACTTCATTTTTCTTATAGTCCCCTCCTTTTACAATAATGTCAGGTTTTATTCTTTTTATAAGTTTTTCAGGAGTGATGTCTCCAAAAGGCACAACATAATCAACAAATTCTATCGCTGAAATGATTTCAATACGTTGTTTTTCATCCATAATTGGTCTGTCTTTTCCTTTTATTTTTTTAATTGATTTATCCTTGTTTATTCCAAGTATGAGAACATCCCCAAGTTCTTTTGCTTTTTTCAATAATTTTATATGTCCTGAATGTAAAATATCAAAACAACCATTTGTAAAAACAATTTTTTTACCTTTTCTTTTTAACTCATTAACTATTTCTGCTATCTGGGTGAAATTTTTTACCTTTTCCATTATTCAACAAGAGAACAAATAATATGATAGATTAAAAGATGAACTTCCTGTATTCTTGGAGTTTCAAGGGAAGGAACAGAGAGAGTAATATCTGAAATTTTTGCAAGTGGGTTTGGTGTTTTCCCTGTGAATGAAATAATTTTCATTCCAATTTCTTTACCTTTTTTTGCTGCAAGTATAACATTTTCAGACCTACCTGAAGTTGAAAAACATATAAGAATATCACCTTTTCTACCAATCCCTTCAACTTGTCTTTCAAAAATTCTTTTGAATGAGTAATCATTTCCAATACTTGTTAAAATTGATGTATTTGTAGTTAAAGAAATAAATGGTAATGATTTCCTTTCTTTTTTAAATCTTCCTACCATTTCTCCTGCAAAATGCTGGCAATCAGCAGCGCTTCCACCATTTCCACAAAGGAGAATTTTTTTATTTTTTTTAAAAGCAGATTTTATGATTGAGACAGCCCCCACTAT
>JAGGVW010000085.1 GCA_021157805.1 bacterium | reverse complement strand
GAAAACAGAAAGTGGAAATTCAAAGAAGAATCCAATTTTCTTTTTCTCATTTATAATTTTATATTTACCCTCTTTTAAATCAGTCAGAAATATTACATCTGAAACATTATCTTTTTCTGAAGGGACTCTGCTTATATCAACTTTATTTCCATCAATTCCTTCAACATAAGGCCATATTCCTTCTGTTTGTTTCAAATTTGTTAGCGATTTGCCATCACCTGGAACAACTTTTATTTTGCAGTTTGAAAGTTTTATAAAACAGTCAGAAGAAAGAAATGGTTTTCCAAAAGCGGGATGATGTCCCCACATAAAATCCATATCCTGACTTCCTGTATTCTTGACTTTTTCTTCTATTTCAATATATCCATTTCCTTTCTCAATAGTTATAATCTTTTCAAGTTCAAATGGGGTTCTGTATGTTTTTACAGAAAAAAGAACCGAAACTTTTTCAGAGGTATCTTCAAGAATTTTATAATCCCAGGGAAGAAGAGCAACTTCCCCATGTAAACCAAGAACTGCTCCTTTATATTCACAAGGAGTCCCTCCATTTGGAAAAATTTCCTGCCATCCTCCAGGGTAATACTCAATAAAATTCCCAAGCTTACTTTCTTTTGTAACAGGAAATAGATAAGGATTGTAAGAAGGTATTGGACTTCTCCACATAAAATCAATATCTTCTGGTTTATATAAGAATTCAACTATATCTGTTCCTTTGCCTGCAAGAATTTCAATCCGTAAAATCTCATTTTCAATTATTACTGTTTTTAACCAATTCCATATAAATTCTCCACATCTACAACCACTATTCCTTGACATCATTTTTTATTCTCCTTGCAATAACATTATCAAAACAGGGAATATACCTTTTCACACATATAAAATGATTTTTAAAATATGGACTATCAAGTGAATTGATAGTAACTTTACCATTTTTATTACTTGCATGAATGAAAAGATTATTACCTATATAAATTCCAACATGTCCAACATATCTTCCTCTTTTAAAAAATACAAGGTCTCCAGGTAGTGCCTCACTTAAAGATACTTTTTTTCCTTCTTTAAACTGGTAATAGGAGGTCTTTGGTAATTCTATCCCTACTTTTTTATAAACAAGACGCGTAAGAGTTGAACAATCAATATATCTTTTCCCATTCCCTCCAAGTTTATAAGGCATATTAAGATAAGAAAAAGCACTGTTAATAATTTCTGCTCTACTGAATTTTCCATTTTCCATCTGTGTCTCTTTTTCCTCACTATCAGATAACTTTTTCTTTTCTGGAATAATTATAATCTGACCAACTTTAAAGTCCTCTTCACCAAGAAGATTATATTTTTTTATTTCCTCTGGTGTAATACCAAACTTTTTCGCTACATTTTCAAGAGTATCTCCTTTTTTCACCTGATAAAAAATTTTCTTCTCTGTTCCTATTATGGGCTTGATTTTATCAACTTTTGGAACTTTTCTTGGAACCTTTATCTTTAATCTCATCCCTGGTTTTATCCTGCTACTTCTTAATCTATTTAATTTTTTTATAGAAGAAATTGAAATCCCATATTTTTTACTGATTTTCCAGAGAGAATCACCCTTCCTGACTCTATGATAAATCGTCTCATAACCCCACACAGCAGAGGTGTTATTATTCTTTGAATATTTTTTGTATTTTTTCTTCTTTCTAACAATTCTTTTTACAACAAGTTTCTCTCCCGCTATTATTAAATTTGACCTTAAATTATTCAACCTTTTTATTTCACTTACACTTGTTCCATATTCTTTTGCAATCGCTATAAGAGTTTCTCCTTTTTTAACTATATGATAAACTTTTATCACTTCACCATACCCAAAAGATGCCAGAATAAAAATCAGAACTAAAAATATATTAATCTTTTTCATTTTTTTCTTTTTTCATTTTTGAAAAAATCTCACTCAATTCTTCTTTTTTTACTGTAAAATATTCATCTATTTTTGATTTCAATCCTTCCAAACTTTCAAGTTTCATAACTCTTTCTTCAAGTTTCTCTATTTCTTCCAGAACTACCTTTAATGCTTCAGCAACAGGGTCTGGAAGTTTACCATGGTCAAGGTCAATTTTTCTCTTTTTCTTCTCTTTTACGACCCTTCCTGGTATTCCCACTACTGTTGAATTAGATGGAACATCTTTAATAACAACGGAACCTGCCCCAATTTTTGCACCATCACCAACTCTAATCGGACCAAGAATAATAGCACCAGCACCTATAACAACATTATTTCCAATTGTGGGATGTCTTTTTCTTTTTTCATGAGTTGTTCCACCAAGAACAACACCCTGATAAAGCAGAACATCATCTCCAATTTCAGTTGTTTCTCCTATAACAACCCCACCTCCATGGTCAATAAAAAACCTTCTTCCAATTTTTGCTCCTGGATGAATTTCAATCTGAGTGAAAAACCTGTTAATATGAGAAATAATTCTTGCAAGTGTTTTACACCCTTTTTTCCATAAAAAATGAGCAACTCGATGACACCATATAGCATGAAGGCCAGGATAACTTGTTATAACTTCAAATATATTTCTTGCTGCTGGGTCTCTTTCAAAAACAGTTCTTATATCTTCCTTAATTCTTTTTAACATTTTATAAAATTAAAAGACCTGGATTTTCCACTATTTTTTTAAAATAACTGTAGAAAAGTCCTGCATAACTTCCATCAATTATTCTGTGGTCAAAAGAGAAAGAAATATTCATAACTGTCTTTATTTCTATTTTATCATTTATAACAACTGCTTTTTTCTCCATTTTCCCTACTCCCATAATAGCAACTCCAGGAGGATTTATTATTGGCTGGAAATTATCAACTCCATACATACCAAGATTTGAAATAACAAATCTTGCTCCTTCTATATCTTCTTTGCTTAACTTCCCTTCTCTTGCTTTTTCAACAATACTTTTTCTTTCTTCCGATATTTCTTCAATTGTTTTTTTATTTACATTTTTTATTGCAGGGACAACAAGACCGTCTTCAACAGCAACAGCAACTCCTATGTCAATTGATTTATAAACTCTTATTTCATCTTCCACCACTGCAGCGTTAATCATTGGATATTTCTCTATCGCTTTCCCTGCAAAAAATATTAGAAAATCAGTATAGGAAAAATTCTTTCCCTCTTTCTTTTTAATTTCTTTTAAAAGAACAACCTGGTCCATAATAAATTCCCCTTCAAGGTAATAATGAGGAATATCTCTTTTACTTTCGGTTAATCTCTTTGCTATAACTTTTCTCATAGGAGTCCACTTTATAACTTCATATCCCTCTCCAACTCCAACTTCTTCACAACTTTTTATATAATTCTCAACATCTTTTTTTTCAATTCTTCCACCAGGTCCTGTTCCTTTTACTTTTCTCAAATCAATGTTTTTTTCTTTTGCAAGTTTTCTTGCAAGAGGAGTTGCTTTTATTCTTTTTTCTTCCACTTCTTCCTTCACTTCTTTTTCTTCTTCAGGTAATGGTTCGTCAGGAGTATCACTTATATAAGCAATTACAGTTGTAACAGGTATTGGGTCATCAGATGGCTGAAAAAGTTTTTTTCTCAAATATCCAGAGTGGGGGGATTCAACTTCAAAATTTGTTTTATCACTCATCACCTCAAAAAGAACTTCTCCCTTCTTCACTTTCTCCCCTTCTTCTTTTTTCCAGGACACAAGATATCCTTCTTCCATTGTTTCACCAAGTTTTGGCATTATAATCTCTTTTATCATTTCAAAACCTCCTTTACCCCTTCAAAATATTTTTTCGCATCTGCCAGAACATTCTTTGCTTTTTGAAAACGGTATTTTGCAATTTCAATTAATTCTTCCCTCACAATTTTACTCCTTCCTTTTCTATACTTTTATGTAGCGGCATAACTTTTGCAAGTTTTGAATTCCAGAAAGTTTTATTTTCTATAATTTTTCCAAAAACAACCCCGTATTTCAATTCAATATTATATGATATATCTGCAATTTCTTCTTCTATCTTCCTGTTAACTGGTCTTTCAATTAGTATTAACAAATCAATATCAGATTCTTCATCATAATCACCTCTTGCTTTAGAACCAAAAAGAATAATCTCAGCTCCTGAGAACTTCTCAACAATTTTAATCTTTAACTCTTTCAATGCTTCTTTTTCAGATGTTTTCAAACTTACCATTAAAATTACCCTCCTTACATTATAAATCTATTTCAGAACCTCCTTTACCCCTTCCTTAATCCTTTCAACATCAGGAATAGCAAGTTCCTCAAGAACTCTACTTTTTGGCATTGGAACATCAGCACCTGCCACTCTTATAATTGGAGCATCAAGATAATCAAAAGCATTTTCAACAACTTTCATTCCAATTTCTGCTCCAGTTCCACCTGTTTTACAGTCCTCTTCCACAATAACAACTCTATTTGTCTTTTTTACTGAATTAACCATTGTTTCAACATCCATTGGAAGAAGTGTTCTCAAATCAACAACTTCAACACTTATTCCTTCTTTTTCAAGTTCTTCTGCTGCCTGGAGTGAAAATAATGTCATTCGTGAATAAGTTAATATTGTCGCATCTTTACCTTCTTTTTTGACATCAGCAATACCTATAGGTAATATATATTCTTCTTCTGGAACAGTCCCTTTTGTATTATAAAGCATTTTGTGTTCAATAAAAACAATTGGATTATCTTCTCTTATTGCTGATTTTAAAAGTCCTTTTGCATCATAAGGGGTTGATGGCATAACAACTTTAATTCCAGGAATATGAATAAGCCAGCTCTCAAGTGATTGAGAATGATGAGCACCAAGAGTTCTTCCTGCTCCACCTTCTGTTCTTATTGTTAAAGGAATCTTACATTTTCCACCAAACATATACCTTATCTTTGCAACCTGATTGTTTAACTGGTCCATACAAAGCCCGATAAAATCAATATACATAATTTCAGCAACAGGTCTCATTCCTGTTAGAGCAGAACCAAGAGCAGTTCCGACAATTGCATTTTCTGAAATTGGGGTATCTATAACTCTTTCATCTCCATATTTTTTCCATAATCCCGCAGTTACTCCATAAGCTCCTCCATAAATAGCAACATCTTCACCGAAAATAAAAACCTTCTCATCTCTTTGCATCTCTTCATCAAGTGCTTCATTTAACGCCTGTCTGTAAGTTATCTCTCTCATTTTCCTCTCCTTTCAAGCATATAAATCAGTATAAAGTTCTTCTGGTTCAGGGGCAGGACTGTTAATTGCATATTCAGTTGCTTCTTCAATTTCTTTATCCGTTAATTCATCTATTTCCTTTATTTCTTCTTCTGTGAGAACCCCCTGCTTTTTCATCTTACTGGAAAAAATTAAAATTGGGTCTCTTTCTCTCCAGAATTTTTCTTCTTCTCTTGTTCTGTAAATTCTTGGATCGCTTCTACTGTGTCCATAATATCTGTAAGTGTTTGAAACGATAAAAGCAGGTCCATTCCCTTTTCTTGCGTTTTCAACCCATTTGCCAACAACCTCTCTAACTGCAAGCACATCCTGTCCATCAACACTTTCAGAAGGCATATCAAAAGCAAGGGCTTTTTTTGTTAAATCTTTAACAGAGGATGCTCTTTCAACAGAAACACTCATTCCATATTTATTATTCTCACATAGATATATAACAGGTAGTTTCCATAAAGATGCCATATTTAAACACTCAAAAAATATCCCATTATTTGTTGCTCCATCTCCAAAAAAGCATATAACTACTTTATCCAATTTCTGCATTTTAATTGAAAGACCTGCACCTGTTGCTATACCAATTCCACCACCAACAATTCCATTTGCTCCAAGATTCCCTTTTGAAAGGTCTGCAAGATGAAGAGAACCGCCTTTTCCTTTACAAACACCGGTTTTTTTTCCAAGAATTTCAGCCATAAGGGCTTTTAAATCACCTTCTTTCGCAATTGCATGACCATGTCCTCTGTGTGTACTCGTAATATAATCATCCTTTCTTAAAACAGAGATTGCTCCTACTCCTGTGGCTTCCATTCCAGCATAAAGATGAGAACCACCTTCTGCAATGTTTTTAGCAAGCAATTCCATAACTTTATCTTCAAACTTTCTTATTTCCATCATCTGCTTTAAAAGTTTTGACGCAAGCTGCTTATCAACTTTTTCCATTTATTCCTCCATTTCTACAATAACTTTCAATCCTTTTTTCTCTTCAACTGTTTTAAGTCCTTCTTTAATTTTCTCAAGAGGAAACTTATGAGTTATATATCTTTTTCCATCTATTCTTTTCTCAGAAAGAAGAGATATTGCTATTTTATTATGAAGAGGAGAAGAACCATGAGTTCCTGTTATAAAAAATTCCCTGTAATGTAGGAGATTGCTATTTAAATTTATGAAGGGACTTTCTTTTGGCAATCCACCA
The DNA here is from genome assembly GCA_021157805.1 of bacterium. The sequence continues at coordinate 1,287 of JAGGVW010000085.1, read as the reverse complement.
AAGAAATTCACAGACCCTCTTTTTGCAACAAGTTCAACAGCCACTTCCTGTGCTTTACCAGAGCCAGCAGCCACTATAACTTTATCAGCCATTCTTCCATCTGTCAGTTCTTCAATCACTTTTTTAATATCCTCTTTGCTCATATCAACAGTAATAGCCCCTGTAAATTCAGCCATTTTTAATCTTTCAGAAGAAATATCTCCAAGTATAACTTTTGTCGCTCCATTTACTTTAGCCAATTCTGAATGAAAACATCCAATAGGTCCTGCTCCAATAACAACAACTGTATCTCCTATTTCAATCCTGCTTAAAATCTGTCCATTTATAACACAGGCAAGTGGCTCAGCAATTGCTGCTTCTTCAAAACTTAAATTATCAGGTATTTTATTTACACAACCATTAAAAACAGCATCTTCTGGAACTTTCATATATTCAGCAAAACCACCATTATAGTGGTATCCAATTGCCTTTAAGTTATCACACATTGTTTGGTATCCTTTTCTACAATACCAGCATTTTCCACAAGGAATAGCAGGAGCAATTGCTACTCTATCTCCTTCCTTAAATTTTTTTACATTTTTCCCCTTTTCAACCACTATTCCGCTTACTTCATGCCCTGTAATTCTTGGAAAAACAATCATTCTATGCCCATGGTGATAAACTTTTATATCTGTTCCACAAATAGCACATACCATTACTTTTATAACAATTTCATTTTCTTCTGCGGATGGCTTTTCTATATCAACAATTTCAAGATTTTCTATATTTTTTAAAAGAGCTGCTTTCATCCTTCATCCTCCTATAGTATTCTACAATTTTGTTTATTATCTTTACATTATCTACTTTTGAAATATTTTTTAGTACAAACTCTACACCTTTCTCCTCAATAATTTTTTGAAGTTGGACCGCCTCTTTATCATTCTTATAATTATAACATAAACAGGCAGCGGCAACAACACATATATTTTCTGGAAAAACATTATTTGAAAGGCATAAGTTTATCCCTCCGATTATTCTTTCATTTGGACCAATTTTCCTCAATGGTTCTCTTCCTACTCTATAAACAGTATCTGAAAGAAGTTTATTTTTAAATCTCTCAAGAAGGTCTGAAATATAAATATCAATTTCTTTCTCATCAAATCCATGCTTTTTTATAAGTGCTTCTTTAACTTCTTTAAGAACATCAAAAACCACACCTTTAATTTCATTATCTAATAAAGATTCCCATATATACTGATAACCTTTTAAATAACCAAGATATGCTATACAGGCATGAGAAAGATTATG
>JAGGVW010000258.1 GCA_021157805.1 bacterium | reverse complement strand
TAATAAGAGAAGGAAAAGATGGATACATTTTAACTTATGGATGTAAGGTTTACAGAGCAGTTGAAATAAGTGAGAAATTGAAAAAAGAAGGGATTTCAATAGGTGTTATAAATTTCTCCTGCCCGATAGAGATTGATAAAGATTTGATGAAAAAAGCAATTAAGACATCTTTTATAATTACATATGAAGACCACCATATTGATACTGGACTTGGAGCAACTGCTGGTATTTACCTTTCTGAAAATGGATACAGTGGAAAATTCTATAGAAAAGGAATAACAAATTATGGTGCTTCTGGAAAACCAGATGAACTATTTAAATGGTTCGGGATGGATATTGAAAGTATGACAGAATTTATAAAGGTATGGGGTGAAAAACTGAGGTAAGTATTGAGAAATAGATACTTTTTGTGGAGCATATTCTTCTTTATTTTTTTTGGGACAGGTTCCTCTCAGCCGTATGTTAATCTTTATCTTAAAAAAATTGGATTTTCACCTGTTTCTCTTTCTTTTGTTCTTGCATCTGTTTATCTCTCAATGGCTTTTTTCAGAATTTTTGTTCCATCTATTTTGAAAAAAACAGGACTTAAAAAGGGGATAATAATTGGAAGTTTTTCCTACTGTGTTTTTTCTCTTTTCCTTTTTTCTTTCAAAAATCTTGGTATTTTCCTTTCAGGTGGTATTCTGTGGGGGTTTGGAGCAAGTATTTTATGGACATCAACATTGACAATGATACTTAAAATTTCAGGAAAAGAAAGGTATGGAATTGAAAATGGATATCTTCGCCTTTTCCTTCACATTGGACTTTTGTGTGGTTTTTTCATTCTTGGGCAGGTGGCAGAAAAGTATGGATTTAGAAATTTATTTTTGCTTGCTTTTTCTCTTGCCTTTTTGGGATTCCTCTTTTCTTTTCCTCTTTGTGATGTGAAAACACCTATTTCAAATTTTAAATTCAATATTTCTTTTTCAAAAAAGATAATAATTTTTGCGATTGCTCTTTTTATAGGGGCTTTTGGATATGGTCTAATTTTAAATCAACTCAATCTATTTATTTCTGAAAAGTTCTCAATTTCTTTCTTAAATAAAACAATAATATTTTTCTATCTTTCAGCGGGACTTTTAAGTTTCATAGGAGGAAAAATTATAGATAAAATTGGAGAAGTTATCCCTCCTTTATTTTTCTTTCTTCTTTCCGGGATTTTGCTCATAATTTTTTCCCGTTTGCAAACACTTTTTCTTTCTGTTTTGTCAATAATATCTCTTGGTGGTTTATTCCAGATTGTTCCTGTTTCAGCAACTGTCAGGATTGGAAAAGTTATTGAAGAGAAGAGAAGAGCAAGCACAATTGCCTCAACTTTTATATGGCGAGATGTAGGAATAGGGATAAGTATTTTGCTTCTTGGACTTATGAGAAGTAGATTTACTTATGAGAAAAGTTTTGTTATAATTGGCATAATCTTTATTTTGACAGGGTTTTTGTTTATCTTTTCTTTAAGAAATCCAGAGAAGGGAGTAAAAACATAGGAATGGAGAGAAAAAATGGGGAAAGGTAAAAAACCAATTAAGTTCTGGCCTTCTGATGAAAAACCAAGAGAAAAATTGTTAAAATATGGAGAACATACTCTTTCAGATGTTCAACTTCTTGCAATTCTTTTAAGAAGTGGAACAAAAGGGGAAACAGCAATTGACCTTGCTATGAAAATTATGGATAAATTCAAAACATTCAGAAATATGAGTCATACAAGTTTAAGGCAATGGAAAGAGATAAAAGGACTTGGAGAAGCAAAAATATCCCAGATAAAAGCGGCTATTGAAATAGGAAGAAGAATGAATGAGCAAATACTGAAAGAGGAAAAAGTAAAAATAAAAAAGCCGTCAGATGTAGTTAGATTTGTTCTTCCGAGAATGAGGGATTTGAAACTTGAACTTTTTAAGGTTTTACATCTTGATGCAAAAAATAGAATTTTTGAAATATCGGAAATTGAAGAAGGTGGGGTAAATCAGGCAAATCCAGTTATAAGAAATATTTTTTCAAAAGCAATTGAAAATTTTTCCTGTTCAATAATATGTGTCCACAATCACCCTTCAGGAGACCCACAGCCAAGCAAAGAAGATATTGAATTTACAGAAAAACTTAAAAAAGCAGGGGATATTCTTGGGATAAAAGTTCTTGACCATATAATTATTGGTGATAACAGATTTTACAGTTTTGCTGGAGGAAAAGAGGAAATATTTGAATTTAATGGAGAAGATTGAAATTGATGATGTAATTGTTGAATACAATAAAATATACAGGAAAATAAAAAATCCCAGATTTGAATTCAGAAGTGGGGATTTATTTATTTTTTCTACCCCCGCGTTAACTTAAGTGAATCTCCTCTTTCATATGATGCAATTCTTCCTGCTTTTGAAATAATTTCCTCTGCTTTATTCACACTAACTTTTGCCTTGTTATCATAAATAATATAATTTTCATGATAATCTTCTGGAGTAAAATCAGGCATAATTACATTCGCTCCTACTTTAAGTCCTAATATTTGCCCTTTTTCTGGAGATAAAGTTGCAAGTGCTGTGGTAGCAGGAAGATGTGCATTTTTTGTTATAATCCTTGCAATTGCCAAAACTTTAAGAGTTAAATTTAAATTTCCTTTTGGAAAATTCTTTAATGGAGTATCAGATTGAGGAATAAATGGTCCAATACCTGCCATATCTACATCAAACTCTTTTAATAATAAAATATCGTCAGCCAGATCTTTAAATCTCTGATATGGTAACCCCACTATATTTCCTGCTCCTATTTGATAATCTAAACTTTTCAAATATTCTAAAATTTTTAATCTTTTTTTTAAACTCTGACCAGGATGCAAATATTCATACAATCTTTCATTTGCTGTTTCATGTTTTAATAAATATCTATCTGCACCTTCATCTCTAAAAGCTTTGTAATCATCCAATGGTCTTTCTCCTAAACTCAATGTTACTGCAATATCACTGTTCTTTTTAATTTCTCTTATAATTTTACAAATTGAATCTCTTTTATAACCTAAATCATCCCCTGATTGTAGAACAACTGTCTTTATTCCAAGAGAAATTATGCTTGTTGCCAGATTTATTACCTCTTTTTCTTTCATTCTGTATCTTTTTAGTTTTCTATTATCTCTTCTTAATCCACAGTATAAACAGTTTCTCACACAGTAATTTGAAAATTCTATAATACCTCTGATATAAACCTTTTCCCCACAATATAACTTCCTCATTTCATTTGCTCTGTTAAAAATTTCCTTTAAATTACCTTTTTTAAGTATTTCTAAAATTCCCTCTCTATCCATTTTTTTGAAAAATAATTTCTCTTATCTCCTTTAAAATTTGTTCCCTTTTCCCCATAAAAATTTTTTCATTTACTTCCATCACTATTCCCAATTTGTCGGTTAATTTTATACAAATAGGTGGATAAAACAAAGATGTTTTTTCTCCCGCAATATATGAACATCTCTTTCCTAATATTTCTACAAACCATACATTAACCTTATATCTTTCTTTGCAATATTTAGAAAATGAATTAAGTTTTTCTATAAATTCCTTTGATATTTCAGTCATTTTAAAAAATTTTGAGTAAACTTAAAAATACAAATCTCTTTCTCCGTTTTTTATCCTTTCATAATAAGAAATAAAGACAGGATATATTTTAGGAAGATTTTTTTTAATTTCTTCTATTTCTTTCTCTATTATTTTTTCTCCAATCTTTTTTGTTTCCTCAGAAGCAAAATCCTCAAGCCATTCTCTATAAGTTAAAATAGCATTCAATTTGCAGAACCATCTTTCTTTCCCTTTTCTTAAGAGACCCATAATGCGTTTACCTGTCCTTCCACATCTATAACCTGCAGTACAGAATGAAGTAATATACCCCATCTCTGCTAATTCTCTTACAACTTCATCTAAACTTCTTGGGTCTCCAATAAGAAATTGTTGTTTTCTTTCTTCCTGTTTTGAATATCTATCACTGTATGCACCAATACCAATCCTTGTTGAAGCATCTGTTTGAGTTATACCTAAAGGAATAACTTTTCTTCTAATTTGAGCAGATTCTCTTGCGGTAAGAATCATTCCTGTATAAGGAACAGAAAGTCTAATTACAGTTATAAGTTTTCTGAAATCTTTATTACTTACTTTATATTTTGAGTTTTGAATAAAAGGAGTATTTGCAGCAGGTTCAAGGCGAGGAAAAGATATAGTATGAGGACCTATTCCAAACTTCCTTTCCAGTTCTAATGTGTGATAAATAAGTCCCATAACTTCAAATTTCCAGTCATATAGACCAAATAAAACTCCAATACCTACATCATCAACCCCTGCTTCAATTGCTCTATGCATACAATAAAGACGCCATCTGTAATTGCCTTTTATTGTGTTTTCAGGATGGACCATTTTATAAGTTTGATGATGATATGTTTCTTGAAAAACTTGAAATGTTCCAATTCCAACATCTTTCAAAATTTTAAGTTCTTCAATAGATAAAGGAGCAGCATTAACGTTAACTCTCCTTATTTCTCCAAAAGCTTTTCCTGTTTTGACTTTTACATTATAAATTGTCTCAATAGTTTCTTTTATGTAATTTACATCTGTCAGTGGATGTTCACCATATACAACTATTAATCTTTTATGTCCAATTTCACCTGCCAGGATTTTTGTTTCTTCTTTAACTTCATTAAGAGTTAAATATTTTCTTTCTATAACCTTGTTAGATTTTCTGAAGCCACAATAAAGACAATTATTCACACATAAATTTCCGAGATACAATGGCGCAAAAGTCACTATTCTATTATCGTAAACTTTCTTTTTAACTTTTCCTGCAATATCTTCCATTTCTTTCAATAAATCCTCATCTTCAACATTTAAAAGTGTAGCAACTTCATCAGGTGAAAGTGTCTGGATTGAAAGAGATTTTTGAAGTATATTTTTTACCTTTTCTCTATCTGGATTCCTATTCTCTTTGAGTTTTTCAAATATCTCCTCTTCATTTATAAAGTCCCTGTCTTTATCCATATATCTTGTGATTTCTTCTTCTTTAATTCTTTCTTTTTTCCAGATATCAATATCTATTTTAGACAAAACAGTTTTCATTTTTTTACCTCCTGTTTCAATCTCTCCTTCCTATAAGTTTCAAGAGCGAAAGGGAAAGGAGATAAAGCTCTTTCTAAAACTCCTTGTAAGAATGAAATACAAACCCCATAGTTTGTAATAGGCACTCCTTCCTCTTTTGCCTGCTGAATTCTAAAAAGCACTTCCCTTCTTGTAAGCATACACCCCCCACAGTGGATTATAAGTTTATATTCTTTAAGAGATTCTGGATAATCTCTACCTGCATAAACATCTATCTTAATATCACCTCCAATATACTGTCTTAACCATCTTGGAATTTTCACTCGTCCTATATCATCCTCTATTGGATGATGACTGCATGCTTCTGCTATCAAAACTTTATCACCTGTTTTCAATCTCTCAATCGTTAAAGCACCTTTCACATTTTCAATTAAATCCCCTTTATATCTTGCAAATAAAATTGAAAAAGTTGTGCATTTTACATTTGTTGGAGTATTAGCAACCATTTCTAAAACTACTTGAGAATCACATACCACAATATCAGGATAACCCTTCAATTTTGTGAGAAGAAAAGGATATTCTCTTTCTTTTACAACCAGACAGCTGGCACCAGAATCAAGTATATCTCTTATTGTTTGAACTTGAGGAAGTATAAGTCTGCCTTTTGGTGCTTGCAAATCTATGGGAACAATAAGAACAGCAACTCCTCCAGGAGGAAGCAAGTCACCAATTAAAGGAGGGGGATGTAAGAAATCCTTTGGACAGATACGAATAAGATGTTTTTTAAATTCATTTATATATTTATCTTTATTCTTCCAATCTAAACTACATACCTCTATAATATTTTCACAAATTTTGGACAATTTATTTTTAAACTCTGAAGAAGGTTTCTTTATATCTATTTTGTTTATTGCAATTATCAAAGGAGTAGAATGTTTTTTGGCTTCTTCCACAATATAATTTTCATACTCTCCCCAGATTTCAGATTCTGTAAGTAAAACTATAACATCTGCTCTTTCAAATATTTTTTTTGTTTTTTTAATTCTTTTTTCTCCCAAACTTGAAGAATCGTCTAACCCTGCTGTATCTAAAAATACTACAGGACCTATTGGAAGAAGTTCCATACTTTTTTCCACAACATCAGTTGTAGTCCCTGGGATTGAAGAAGTAATTGCCACTTCCTGTCCTACTATCAAATTTAAAAAACTTGACTTTCCAACATTTGTCCTTCCAAATATCCCAATTTGTAATCTTAAAGATTTAGGTGTTTTTCTCATTTTTTCTAAATCTTAATGGAACTAAATTATAAGAAGAAAGCACTTTTTCAATAAAATCTTTCCCTAATTTTTCTATTAAAAATTTCCTAATATTTTTGCCGCCCGAAGCAAAGAATTCTTTTAAAAGATTACTAACTTTCTCATATTCCAAATAAGGTAAAAATGCTGTAGCAGTAACAGAACTTTTATCAAAGTGTTCCTGGTAGCGTTTGAGATTAGGATTTATTTTCTCTATATATTTTTTCAACATTTCATTTGTGCTTAAAAGAAGTTGAAGAGATTCTAAAATTGCAAATGCTACCAAAGGGATAAATTCACTTATTTGGAATGTGCCTCGGGATGTGCATTTGGCAATTATAAAATCATTAGAAATCTTTATAAGATTTGAAGCATATGCTTTCAAAATACCTGATACTTCCACAAGACAATATACATTAGCAGCATGGTTTCTCATATTTTCTCCCCTGCTTAATCCTAAAGCGGGTAAGTTCTCTTAATTTTTCAATCACAAGAAAAATATATTCTTCCCCTCTACCAAGTCTAGTTTCTATACTAGTTCCTCCAATATTTACAACTCTTAACCTCTCCTCAAATATTTCTATCGCTCTGTTTGCAATCACTTCATTTACATTCATATTAGTAGATGTTCCTGCTCTTCCATGAAAAACATCTAAGGAAAATTCTTTTTCTCATTTACCTTCCATAATCTTATCACAATTAAGAATTATTGCATCTGCTTTCTTCTTATTTAAATATCCTAATTCAAAATTTGTTAAATAGTATGCTTTTTAACAATCCCGCAGGGGGATTATTTTAAAAATATTCTCTTTTTTTGTAATGGGTATGAAGCAACCTATGCGCTAATTCACTTCCTGGCTTGCCTAGATATTTTTCATATAAAATTTTTACGCTTGGGTTCTGGTGAGATTGTCTATAAATTAAACTCTTATCTTCTTCATAAAGAGTTTTTCCTCTTTTCCATCTTTTTTCTAAGTCAAAACTCCCAGGCTGACCTCCTCCCCCTATACATCCACCAGGACAAGCCATAATTTCTATGAAGTGATAAGGACTTTTTCCTTCTCTTACTTCATCCAGGAGTTTACGCGCATTTCCCAAACCATGTGCTACAGCTACATTTACTCTATTTCCATTTATCTCAACAGAAGCAGTTTTTACCCCCTTTAAACCTCTTACTTCTTCAAAATCTACCTTCTTTAACTCTTTTCCTGTAACATAAAAATAACCAGTTCTTAAAGCTGCCTCCATTACCCCTCCAGTTACTCCAAAAATTGTCCCTGCACCTGTATATAAACCTAAAATTGAATCTGCTTCTTCTTCCTTTAAATGTTCAAAATCTATCCCTGCATTTTTAATCATTCTTATTAATTCTCTTGTAGTTAACACATAATCAACATCTTTAAATCCTGAATCTTTCATTTCTTCCCTTTCACATTCAAATTTTTTAGCTGTGCAGGGCATAATAGAAACTGAAACTATATCCTTAGGGTCTATATTTTTCTCTTTAGCATAATAAGTTTTCACAAGGGTACCCATCATTTGTTGAGGAGATTTACAAGTAGATACATTTTTCATTAAATCAGGATAATTATCCTCCATAAATTTAATCCAACCCGGACAGCAAGATGTAAGTTGAGGCAAATTTTTATTCTCTTTTAATCTTTCAACAAACTCATATGCTTCTTCAACAATAGTTAAATCTGCAGAGAAATTAGTGTCAAATACAACATCAAAACCAATCCTTCTTAAAGCAGCATACATTTTTTTAACTACAAGCGTTCCTGTTTTAAATCCTAACTCTTCTCCCAAAGTTACTCTAATTGCTGGAGCTGATTGAACCACCACATGTTTATTTGTATCTTCTATTGCAGCCCAAACTTCCTCTACCGCAGATTTTTCATAAATTGCATTAACAGGACAGGCCTGCAAACACTGTCCACAATTTGTGCACATAACATTCCCTAAACCCTTATCAAACAAGGCAGCAACTTTTAAATTTTTTCCTCTTCCAACAAAATCAATAGCATTCACCGTTTGAATTTCGCTACATACTCTAACACATCTCCCACATAAAATACATTTATTGGGATCACGCACCAAAGCCATGCTTGTCTCATCCTTAGATTTGTTTAAATCTTTCTCAAGTGGAAAAGAAACCTCCTCAATTCCTAACTGATGGGATAATTTTAATAACTCACAATCATCGCTTTTTTTACAAGTAGGACAACTTAAAATATGATCTGCTAAAAGAAGTTCTACAAGTATTTTTCTTATTTCGCGTAACCTTTTGGTATTAGTATGCACAACCATCCCATTTTCTACTAACCGAGAGCAAGAAGGAGAAAGTTTATTTTCTCCCTCAATTTCTACCACACATATTCTACATCCTCCATAAGGAGAAAGGTCTTTAAGATAACAAAGGTGAGGGATTTTTATATTAATTTTTTCTGCTGCCTGCATTATAGTATAATTTTGAGGAACTTTAACTTCTATCCCATCAATTGTAAGTTCAACAACTTTTTCTTCTTTCATTTTTTATCCTTTTTAAAAAATCATCTTCAAATTTCTCTATAGCACTAACTAAAGCACACAGGGCAGATTGTCCTAATCCACAGTTTGAAGTTAAAAACATTACCTCTTTCAGCTGTTTTAACTTCTCTAAATCCTTTAAACTCCCTTCTCCATTTATTATATTTTCCAGCATAATCTTCGCTTTTTTAGTTCCTTGTCTGCAGGGAACACAAAATCCGCAACTTTCTTCATAAAAAAACTCTAAAATATTTAAACATATTTCTAAAATATCAACATCTTCATTGAAAACAATCACTGCTCCTGCTCCCAACATACTTCCTGCTTTTCTCAAAGAAACATAGTCTAAATTTATATCCATATCTGTAACAAAAGCACTGGAAATGCCTCCTGGGAGAGCACATTTAAATTTACCCTCTACTCCTCCTCCATATTTTTCTATAAGTTCTCTTAAAGAAACTCCTAAAGGAAGTTCATATACTCCTGGCTTTTTAATATTTCCTGAAAGAGCAAACAATTTTATTCCTGTAGATTCTTTTGTCCCTATTTTAGAATACCAATCTCCTCCTTTTTCTATAATTAAAGGAATATTAGCTAAAGTTTCCACATTATTTACTAAAGTTGGTTTACCTAAGAATCCGAATTGAGCTGGATAAGGAGGTTTACCTCTTGCATGTGCTCTTTTTCCTTCCATAGATTCTAAAAGAGCTGTTTCCTCTCCTGACATATAAGCCCCTGCACCTTGATAAATTTTTATATCAAAATTGAATCCTGAATTAAGAATATTTTCTCCTAATAAATTATATCTTCTCGATTCTTCTAATGCTTCTTTTAAAATTTGATAGGCATTAAAAAATTCTCCTCTTATGAATATAAACCCTTCTTTCGCTCCTATTGCATAACCTGCAATAATAAGTCCTTCTATTACTAAATGAGGATTTTTCTCTAACAATACTCTATCTTTAAATGTTCCTGGCTCAGATTCATCAGCATTGGCAATTACATATTTAGGAAAGAACTTCTGTTGTGCAGTAAGTTCCCATTTTTTCCCTGTAGGAAAGCCTGCTCCCCCCCTTCCTAAAAGACAAGATTTTTTAACTTCTTCAATTATATTTTGGGGTAAAAGTTTAAGTGCTTTTTTAAGAGATTGATACCCTCCTGTTTTAAAATAAACATCTATTTTATAAGAATTTTTTTCTTCCATCCCCTTTAAAAGAAATTTTTCTTTCATAATTGTTGCCTCTCCTTTATATTACGAATTATCTCTTTCACTTTATCTGGAGTAAGATTGGTAAATACCTTATCATTTATTAACATCGCAGGGGACCCATCACACAATCCTAAACACCCCACAACATCCAAGCTGAATAAACCATCTTTCGTTTTCTCACCTGGATTTATATTAAGTTCTTCTTTAACAGATTCTATTATCTTTTTTGAACCTTTAAGATAACAGGTAACAGAATTACATACCTTTATAGCAAATTTCCCTTCCTTTTTTAGAGTTAACAGCCCATAGAAAGTAAGCACACTATAAATTTCTGCCATGGGAATATTTAATCTTTTTGAAAGATAAACTATGTATTTTTCAGGAATATGTTTAAAACGCTCCTGAATTTTTTTAAGAATAGGCAAAAGTGCTTCTCTATCTCCTTTATATTCTTCAATTACCTTTTCTATTTCTTTTTTCATCTCTATTTCCATATTCAACCTTTCTTTTAAAAATTAACTTTGATAAAAGTTTCACAAAGTATACCCCTATTTTTTCTTTTTGTCAATATTTTGCTTCTTTTTGTAAAAAGTTGGAGTGGTTTTTGTAATTTGTGAAAGATAGAGAAAAAAAGCACTTATAAGTAAAAAATAATATAAAAGGGAAAATGATAGTTTTTGAATTTTGTGAACCCTCTATTGCGTCAAGAAAAAATCTTCTATAAAAGATTTATTATGTCTCAATTCGGCTTCTTGACATTTATAGTGGGAAGCAGTATAATTTTTTCAGTAAGTGAAAAAGTTTGATATTAAAGATTATATTTTTTTATAACCGAACTTACCGATGGAAAGAATTTGGAAAGTGAAGAAAGATGTTTTTTTATTTTTCAGATATAGACACTAATTAGAAAATTGATTTTTGACTTAACCTATTGTCTCACAAAGTTATATTGATTTTTAAATTGGTAAGTTCGGTAATAACTTCTCTCTTACTTCCTCTTTAACTTCTATTTCCCCACATTTCTCTAACTTCGGTACAATCTCTCCCATATAATCTGCTAACCTTCTCCCACATGGAAAATCCAGTATATACCATATCTTCTTTA
>JAGGVW010000099.1 GCA_021157805.1 bacterium | reverse complement strand
TTTTTCCTCTGGTGTTTGATGGCCTTACGACCATCGTTACTCTCTACTATTGTGGAGAGTTTCCTACAGAGGAAATTCCAGAGCCTAGAGCTGGGACAACACCCTAGGGTGGCACTTTGGCAACCAGAGAAACTATAGGCGGTTTCCAGAGCCCCTTTATATTTTTTATTAAGTTCCTATAAATAAAGATAGCAAAGTAGAAAAAGTTGTCAATAGAAAAAGCGAGGGGATTTACCCTCGCTTTAAGAATTTTATTTCTTTTTAGGATTGAACAAGATAGAGTAAGCGGGTTCCCATAGAACCAATTTTTTTGCAGATTTTGTTTTCCGCTCCTTATTGTCTAAATATTCCAACAGTATTTGTCCACTGGTTGAAATTCCTTTAATAATTCCAATCCTATTTTCCTCATCCTTTACTTTGTCTCCTTTTATGAATTTACAGATAATTTCCCCATCAATTTCAGGAATCTTCTTCTTGTATCTTTTAGGCGGGATAACCACAGTGGTAATTCTTTCTTTTCCTTTTTCTGATTTAACTTTGACCACAAGAGCTTCTTCATTCGCTTCTACTTGAGAATACCACTGTTCTACTTTCTCTCCTGATTTAGAAGTTCTTATCAATTTTATTGCATTGCTTTTCCCTATATCTTTTCTTTTGAGCAAAACCCTTTTAAAAGGTATCTTTTGAATTGCAGAAGGAGTAAAGAATCCGGACTTGACATTTTCTTTATCTTTAATCAGTTCATTGAGAAAATCTTTCTTAGGTTTAGGACCATCTTTAGTGCCAAAGAAATCTACCACTGCATTTATTTTTCTTACAGGCAGATTTTTTACTAGGCAGTGCTGGACGAAAAATCCATCAGGATGGAATCTTACTGGATTTGCATCAAACAACCTTCTTTTTCTTCTGGGTTGAGGAAAGATTTCCCAATAGATTTTCTCTTGAGATAGGAGGAAAGGTTCATTTTTCTCTGATTCATTTTCTAACTCAAAGGGAAAATCCATATAAAGGGCTATTGCAAGAGCATCGTTGAACAACGCTCTTTTTCCATTTTCTGATTTGCTCAATCCCAGCTTTTTCATTATATAGTTTGTTTCAAATCCGAATACTTCTTGAGCAGGCACCCCTTCTCTTTCCCAAATTGCTTTTCCTAATTCCTCTTTTAGGGCATTCTTTTCAGATTGAATTAGAGAAAGAAAAGTAGTGCTTTGTTTTATTTTTGTTTTGTTTTTTACTATTCTTTCTGCCTCTTTCACTCCTAAAACACTGGCTAGTTTGAGAAACTTAAAATCTCTTAATGGAATTTTAAATGTTGCTGGATCCAGTGGAGCACTTCCTTTTTTCTTTAAACATTTTTCACACACACAAGCCAGATTTTCAATGCTGTTTCTGCTTCCTGTAATATGAACGCATTTCAATCCACTTCTTTTTTCTCCACATATCTGACAGGTGAAGTTATAAAGAGAGAGAATAGCCAAACGGAGATTCTGTTTACCTTTTCTGACTCCCTCTTGATATTCCTTTCCTTCAATTTCCGGCTCAATCAATTTTCTGATGTCAAAGTTTGAGGTTTCTACACAAATTTCGGTATTAGTAGGAGTAATTGGACAATACTTCTTTAATAATTTTACTACATTTACTATTTGGGTAATCCGATTTTCAATTGTAGGAGGAACCCAGCTTGGTTTTTCCGAAATATCTTTAAATGCCAAATGAGGTGCTTTAGGAAAGAGTTTTTCTCCTTTTTTAAGACAAGCGCTACAGATGGTCTGGCCTTCTTTTGTATTTCCTCCACACACCTTACACTTTTTCTTGGGTCTGTTGCTAAAACGAGCGGGGCGATACCATAATCTGCTCCTGCGCATTCTTCTGAAATTTCTTCTTTCTTCTAATTTCTTTTTGATATCAGTTCGAAGATGAATATTCCCAGAAATAATTTCAAAAGCCACATTCTCACGAATCATTATTAGAGAAATTCCGCAAACTTTTCCTCCTGGCTTTATTCCGATTCTGAAAAGAGAACGCATCTTTTCTTTTTCTTGAGATTCTTTTTGAGGAACTAAGTATTGAATCACAAATGGATGTTTTCTTACCACTTTTGCTTTTCCAGAATCTAACAAATGAGATGCTACTGCATTTGAAACAGGTGTTAATGGTTTTCCATCGTTATTCAACACAAATACTGCCATTTCGCACCTCCTTAATTTTAAAGGTTCGATTTTAGATTATTGAAACACAATTTAGTTTAAATGTCAATTATATATTTTAAAGTTAAATCTCACATTCTTAAGAATGTTGGAATATTTAATTTGCAAAGAAATCAGAAATTTGTTCATATCTTTTAGTGAGAATCTGTTTATTATACTTGAGTTTTGCTGTCAAGAAAAAAGAGCGGATTTACTCCGCTCAATTTTTTTGGGGCTCTGGAATTTCAAAATCAAGGAACTCCAGAAATTTTTGAAGAGTGTGGGTTACTCTTCTTTATAGGGGCTCTGGAAATAACTTTTATGTTAATAAAATTGATGAAAAGGTTGTTTTCCATTATAGGGGCTCTGGAACTTTGAAAAACTAGCCCCACCTAATAAGATCGGAACTGTGGTTATCTTCCATCATAGGGGCTCTGGAAATAACTCAAAGTACTAGGAATCGGACGGTTAAGGGGTTAACTTCCACCATAGGGGCTCTGGAACGTTAGATTTGCGCAGTAATTCACTTATCGGGCTTGGGTTAACTTCCATCATAGGGGCTCTGGAATCAGATCGTTGCAAAATGCCGAAGTTTGGGTTAGAAGGTTAACTTCCACCATAGGGGCTCTGGAATAATTCCGAACTTTGGGTTAGAGTTACTTTTCTCCATAGGAGCTCTGGAATTCACAAAATGACATTATTTTCTTAAATAAAGAGCCCCAAAATTTTTTATTCACCTTACAGCCCTCTTATATGATTTTTCCCTTAAAAAAGGGTCAATTTGCCCCTTGCCATTGTTTCCCTGTAACCATTTTTCCTCTGGTGTTTGATGGCCTTACGACCATCGTTACTC
>JAGGVW010000100.1 GCA_021157805.1 bacterium | reverse complement strand
TTAAAACATCTGCTTTGCCATGAGATAATCTCGTAACACTTCTTATCATAACAGGAAGAGAAATCTTTTCAGAAAAATCAAAAGCAAAAATCACCATATTTTTTGCTTCCTGAATTGAAGATGGTTCAAAACATACTGTTTTTGAAAATTGCCAGTATCTTCTGCTATCCTGCTCATTCTGGGAAGAGTGAGCGAATGGGTCATCAGCAACAATTAAAAGCATTCCACCTTTTATTCCTGTATAAACAGAAGTCATAAAAGGGTCAGCAGCAACATTCAACCCAACATGTTTCATAATTGCACAACTTCTTCCTCCTGCTATACTAACTCCATAAGCATTCTCATAAGCAACTTTCTCATTTATACTCCATTCAACATAGATATTTTCATTGCCAATTATCTCAACAAGTTTCTCTGTGATTTCAGAAGAAGGAGTGCCAGGGTAAGAAAAAGAAGCATCAACTCCACCTTCAAAAAGTCCATAAGCAATCGCTTCATTTCCAAGCATATATTTTCTTTTCATAAACATCCTTTTTGGCTCAATATTTTATCATTAAAAAAATCTTTGACAAAATTTTATTGTTTTTTTAAACTCTATATAGATGCACCTGAAAAGTAAAATTGGAAATAACAGTGTAGATACATGATAGGAGGAGGTTATGGCTTATTTTAATAAAGAAATGGAAACTGCTCCTGAAAGTAAGTTAAAACAAATTCAGTTAGAACGACTTAAAAAAATTCTTGATTATGTCAGCAGAAAAATCCCCTTTTACAGAAATCTTTTTGAAAAGAACAAAATTAACCCGGATAAAATTTCTTCTCTTGATGACCTGAAATATCTCCCATTTACTGTTAAAAATGACCTGCGGGATAATTATCCATTTGGAATGTTTGCTGTTGACCTTTCTGATGTTGTTGAAATCCATGCATCTTCAGGAACAACCGGAAAATTAACAGTTGTGGGATATACCAAAAATGATATAGAACTCTGGAGCGAGGTAATGGCAAGAACTCTTGTCTGTGCTGGAGTAGGTAAAGAAGATATTATTCAGAATGCTTATGGATATGGACTTTTCACAGGAGGACTTGGTGTTCACTATGGTGCTGGTGAAATTGGTGCAACTGTAATCCCAATATCTGCTGGTGGAACAAAGAGACAACTAATGATAATGCAGGACTTTAAAAGCACAGTTCTTACCTGCACTCCTTCTTATTCTCTATATATGGCTGAAGAGGCAAAAGAACTTGGAATTGAGCCATCCAAAACAACAATAAGAGTTGGAATACTTGGGGCTGAACCATGGTCAAAGGCAATGAGAAAAGAAATTGAAAAAGTGTGGGGAATAACTGCTCTTGATATTTATGGTCTTTCAGAAATAATTGGACCTGGTGTTGCTCAAGAATGTGAAGGGAAATGCGGACTTCATATCTGGGCAGACCATTTCTTGCCTGAAATAATAAACCCTGAAACAGGAGAAGTTTTAGAAGAAGGAAAAGAAGGAGAACTGGTAATAACAACTTTAACAAAAGAAGCGCTTCCACTTATAAGATACAGAACAGGAGATATTGCTTCAATAACCTATGGAAAATGCCCTGCCTGCGGGAGAACTGTGCCAAGAATAAGTAAAATAAAAGGTAGAAGAGATGATATGCTTATAATTAGAGGAATAAATGTTTTTCCATCACAAATAGAAACAGTACTTTTGAATATTCCAGAAGTTGCACCTCACTATCAACTTATTGTTACAAGAGAAAAACACCTTGATAAATTACAGATAAATGTTGAAATAACTGAGGAGACATTTTCTGATGAGGTAAAAAAACTTGAAGAACTTGAAAAGAAAGTAAAGGAAGAAATAGAAAGTACTCTTGGTCTTGATGTTGAGGTTAAACTTGTTGAACCAAAATCAATTGAAAGAAGTATGGGAAAAGCAAAAAGAGTTATAGATAAAAGAAAAATATAGGAGGTGGGAAAAATGATAACCCAATTATCAATATTTTTAGAAAATCGTCTTGGAAGATTACTTGAAGTTGTTTCACTACTTGGAGAAAATAATATTAACATTAGGGCTCTTTCACTCGCTGATAAAGCAAACTATGGAATTTTAAGAATTATTGTTGATAAAAGAAAACAGGCAGCTGGAATTCTTAAAGGAAACAATTTCTCTGTCAATGAAACAGATGTAATAGCAGCAGAAGTTGATGATAAACCAGGAGGACTTGCTTCTGTATTAAAAATCTTTGTTGAGAATGGGATTAATGTTGAATATATGTATGCATTTGTTGAAAAGACAGGAGAAAAAGCACTTGTTGTATTTAGAGTTGAAAATCCCGGTAAAGGAGAAGAAATTCTTAAAAAGAATAATATAAAGGTTTTGAATGAAAATGAGATACAAATCTAAAAGGGTTATATATAAAAAGTTATTTGGTATCCCTTCACTTGCAATAGGGATAAAATTTGGAAAAACTTTCAGATGAACACATAGAAAAATGCTTTAATTAGATTTAAAAGGATACTGTATGGAATACTGGGATGAAAAAAACGAAAAAATAGAAAGAAAAAAACTGGAGCAATTACAACTTGAACTTCTTAATAGAACTTTAAAATCTGCTTACAACTCTCCTTTCTATAAGAAAAGATTTAAAAAACTGGGTTTAAAGCCAGAAATAAAAGATATTTCTGAAATAAGAAAATTTCCTTTTACAACAAAAGATGATTTAAGAAAAAGTTACCCTTTTGGGATGGTGGCAACTGATATAAAAAATCTTATAAGAATGCATGGTTCATCTGGAACAACAGGAAAATCCACCCTTGTTTTTCATACCAGAAAAGATATAGAGAACTGGGCAGACCTTGTAGCAAGGTGCCTTTATATGATTGGTATGAGACAAACAGATATATTCCAGAATATGATGAGTTATGGCCTTTTTACTGGAGGACTGGGTCTTCATTATGGGGCTGAAAAAATAGGGGCGCTTGTAATACCTGCAGGAAGTGGAAATACAAAAAAACAGATAGAATTTCTTCTTGATTTAAAACCAACAATTATTCATATAACACCCAGTTATCTTTTATATATTGCATATATGGCTGAACAAATGGGACTTTCTCCTTCGGATGATTTTAATATTAGAATAGCAATTGTTGGGGCAGAACCACAT
>JAGGVW010000163.1 GCA_021157805.1 bacterium | reverse complement strand
TCTTGTTGAAGACCAGGATAGAAAAGAAAGAATAAAAATTTTTATGGATTCTCTTGAGAGAATTTTAGTAGTGGCTGAAAAGGTAAAGATGAAAATTGCATTAGAAAATACTGCTTTTAAGCAAAAAGTTATAGGAACAGCGGAAGAACTTAATAAAATTATAAATGCATTTAAATCTGAATATCTTGGTGTCTGTTTTGATACAGGACATGCAAATTTATCAGAAAATCCGAAAGAAGAATTTTTGCTTCTTAAAGACAAAATATTTACTTTTCATATCCATGATAATGACGGAATAAGAGACCTTCATCTTCCACCACCTTTTGGAGTATTTGACTGGAATTGGTTTATAAAACAACTTGATGAAGTTAAACACAAAGTTTTGCCTCTTGAATGTATAATTCCAGACCAACTCGGATTGAAAAAAACACTAAAAATATGTGATGACTTGTTTAATAAGAAAAAAGAAGAATTTAAAATTGGGAACAGGATAATTAAAATTCTATAAAAGAAGGAGAGAAAATGATTGTAATAGGGGAAAGAATAAATGCGACAAGAGAAAAGATAAAAGAAGCGATTGAGAAAAAGGACAGAAATTTTATAAAAAAAGAAATAAGAAAACAGATTGAAAATGGAGCAGATTATATTGACCTTAATGCAGGAACAGGCAAGGGAAAAGAAAGGGAAAAAGAAGATATTAAATGGCTTATTGAAATCGCAAAAGAAGAGGGAATTTCAAAAATCTGTATAGATAGTTCTGACCCTGATGTAATTGAATTTGGAATGAACTTTGTAAATCCAGAAAATGCCATTATAAACTCTATAAATGGAGAAAAAGAAAAAAAAGAAAAACTTATTGAAATTGTAAAAAAATATCCCGAAGCAAAAATAATATTACTAACAATGGATGATAAAGGAATACCATCTGATACAAAAACAAGAATTGAAATAGCAGAAAAAATAATAGATGAAATTTCCCTTTGTGGGATAAAAAAAGAAAATATTTTTGTTGATTGTCTTGTTGAACCTGTGAGTGTTAATATAGAAAACGCAAAAAAATTTATCAATTGCCTCAAAGAAATAAAAACAAAGTTTCCAGAAGTTAGAACAACCTGTGGATTATCAAATATATCTTTTGGACTTCCTAAAAGAAAGATAATTAATAAATATTTCCTTGCTTTATGTATTTATGAAGGACTTGATTCAGCAATAATTGACCCTACAATTTCTGACATAAGGGAATGTTTATATGCAACAAATGTCTTGATAGGAAAAGATGAGTTTTGTATGAATTATATAAAGGCTATTAGAGAAAAAAGAATAAACCTTGAGTAAAGTCAGGGCAGTGGTATAGTTTATATTTAATAATTTTAATCGGGGCGTGGCCCAGCCTGGTTTAGGGCACCAGAATGGGGTTCTGGGGGTCCCCGGTTCAAATCCGGGCGCCCCGATTTGTTTGCTTCTTTGACAAGCGGATTTTGCTTTGAAGGAGGGAAAAATGGATATATACGAAATAATTAAGAAAAGGAGAACAATAAGAAGATTTAAACAGAAAGAAATAAAATCCGAACTTCTATTAAAATTTGTGGATATGGCTAGAATAGCCCCATCTGCCTCAAATTTACAGCCATTAGAATATATCATAATTAATAAAAAAGAAATTGTTGATAAAATATTTCCAAATCTTGGGTGGGCAGGATATTTAGGAAAAGAAGGACCACCACCAGAAGGTAAAAGACCTGTTGCTTATATTGTTGTTATCGTTAATAAAAATATTCAATCATCTTCATACCAATATGATAGTGGAGCATCTATTGAAAACATCCTGCTTTCTGCAACATACGAAGGAATTGGAACCTGCTGGATTGGCTCAATAAATAGAAAAAAAGTAAGAAATATTCTTAAAGTTCCAGAAAATTATTTAATAGATTCAATTATTGCACTTGGTTATCCAGATGAAAAATCTGTGATTGAAGAAGCTAAAGATTCTACCAAATACTGGAAAGATGAAAAAGGAGTAATGCATGTTCCAAAAAGAAAATTATATAATATAATCCACTTTAATAAATACGGTAAAAAACTTGACAAATGATATTTTTTATTATAAATTTGATAGGTGAAAGGAGGTGAAAAAAATGGCAGAAAAAAAATCAAATCCAGCAGGAGTAATTATTCTGATAATTATTATTCTGGTGGCGCTATTTTTTATAATTAAACAAGCAATGCCGAAAAGACCACCAGCACCAGTACCACCACCAGGAATGGAAGGACCGCCACCAGGAGCAATACCACCTCCACCACCTCCACCACCAGAAGAAAAATAAATATTGACAGGTTAAAAGGTGTGGGGTATAATTAAAAAGCAAAAAAGGTTCATTGAAAATTTGGGGTATCCGGTTGAATTTATTATGAGGGTTTGATCCTGGCTCAGGGTGAACGCTGGCAGTGTGCCTAACACATGCAAGTCGAGCGACGAACTCGGGAAATTTTACCTTATGGTGGAATTTTCCGGGGGAAAGCGGCGGACGGGTGAGTAACACTTGGGTAACCTACCCTCTGGACAGGGATAACTCGCCGAAAGGCGGGCTAATACCTGATACCCTTATTCATCTTATGGTGAATAAGGAAAG
>JAGGVW010000073.1 GCA_021157805.1 bacterium | reverse complement strand
TTTCATAATAGAGTTTTTCTGCTTCGCACAATTCCCCTGTTTTTATTAAAAGTTCTGTTAGAATTTTCATAAATTTATATCTTTCTTCATCTGTTTTTGCTTTTGATTTTAAAACTGAATAACATTTTGATGCTTCTTCAACCTTTTCATAACTTAAATAAATCTGGGAAAGAGCATAAAGGCAGTTGTAAGGTAATTTTGAATAATCGTATTTTTTAAATTCTTTAAAATATTCATAATGTTTTTTTGAAGGTATAAATGTTTTTGAATAGTCCTGGTCAACATATACTTTCATTGTAATTTTATCTGTTTTTCCGTTTTTATCCCTTATGAATAAAGACACATTATAAAAATTAGGTAAAAGATAGGTATGAGAAACAATTTTCCCTTTTCCTTTCTGCCCATCCCCAAAATCCCATTTTCTTTCAATTATATCTGATTTTGAATTTGATAAGTCAGTGAATTTATAAGTTATTAATGACCATTTATCTCTTTTTAAATAATGTGTATTTTTCCAGTTAAAATCGGCAGTTATATCTTTCCCCTGTTTTTCTGTTTTAACAACTTTTCCGTAATAGACAGGTATAAAAAATTTTTCAGGGATTACAACAAATCTCTCTTTTTTATTTTTTATTGAAGCAACTGATACAATTCTCCACCATTTACATAACTGGAGATACTGGAATTTATGTTTTCCTGCTTTAAGGTAAATGGAACCTGTTTGATGTGGTTTTACATATGGAACTGCACGGCGCCAGCCTGGCCAGTCAGCAACAAGTTTCCCATCAATAAGGATAAAAGAAGGACCATCTGATGAAGTAGCAAATTCATATTTCCCTGTTTTACTGTAAAAATAGCCAGTGTAAATTTTTACTATATGCCTTTCAGGACCAAAAGGATTTAAAGAATCCCAGACCTTTTTGACAAAAGTTCTTCCAATAAGTCCTTTTCTTTTGCTTTCTTCTATTATTTTTTTAACTCCTCCACCATTTCCACCTTTCCTGTATATTTCAAGCATTAATCCTGCTTCTGGTTTCCAGTTATAATATTTCTTCTTTGCATTCCTGTTTCCATAATAGATATAATATTTCTTTTGAGAAATCGGGAATGATATTTGATATTGATTTCCTTTACCATAAAATACAGGGAAAAATTCAATCTCTTTTCCTTCTTCATCAACAACTCTTATATCTCTACCGTCTTCCATAGCCGATGCTTTAAAAATAACAACTCCTGTTTTTTCTTCTGAATTTTCAGGGATTTGAAAAACAATCTCTTTTCTATACTTCCATTCTGTATTCCACCAGTTAGATGAATAACTGCTCAATGTAAGAAAGAAAAGTATAAAAATAATTTTTTTCATTGTGCTTTCTTTACCATTTCAATTTTATCAAAATATACTTTACCCTGTTTTAAATAAGAATAAATTTTTATTCTGAACCATTTAACTTCTGATTTTGTAAAAATAATATTAATTGTGTAATCATTCCAGTTATTATCTGGATGAACAAAACATTCATTTCTTTCAATTCGTCTTTTTCTTCCTTTTACAATCCCCCATCCTTCAATAAAAATAATAACTTCTGGATTTTCACTTTTTACTTTCAATTTTAAAATATATTTAGAAGGTGCTTTTATTTCTCTGAAAATTGAATAGACCCACATTCCTTCACCAGATGCCTGTTGTTTATTCAATTCAAAAGATATAATTCCTTCCTTTTTATCCCATTTTACTTCCTTAAAAGTATTTTTCCATCCATAGGGGAAATTTTCTCCATCTTTGAAATCGCCATTTATAATAATACTTTTACCATCTGCCTTTCCTTTTGTTGGATAAATTTTAAAAAAGACAGAATTTGAAAAGTTATTTTTATATTTCAATCTTATAGAAAATTCCGCCGGTAAAACAACAGGATAATAATAAAATGTAAATGGACAGAAAGACACAAATTTTTCACCCTGTTTAAGATTTAATTTTAAATTTCCGGGTTTTGGTTCCGGGGGGATGTAATTTGTAAAGTTCTCAATAACTTTTCCATTTGCTTTAACTTCAAGTTTAAAATCATCACCTATAAATAGGTAATTTTTTTCTATTGGCTGTAAATATTGAAAATTCAAAAATTCAGTTTTATCTCCACTGTTTATAAATTCAACCTTTAAGATAACTTCTTCTTCTACTTGAAATGTATTTTTTGGAATTGAAATTTTAATTTTTATATCACCTTTAAGAAAATACGCCAGAAAAATAAAAATAAGTAAATATTTTTTCATTTTTACTCACTCATCAATTTAAGATATTTCACAACAACTTTTTCATAACCATCAGGAATTTCATCTGTCCAGAAACTATTTCCGGAGATATTTCTCAATTTATTCCTTTTTATCTTTTCTGTTTTAAGAAGCAGTTGCTTTGTAATTGTTTCATTTGCCTGTTTTAAATTTGATATAATTTTGCTTTTTGTCTTCATAAGGTCTTTATATTTACCTGATTTTAATTGAATTTGAAATTCTTTCATTGCTTTTATAGAGCGTTCAAGTTGTGGATTATATACATTCCTTATTTTCAATTCTTTTAAAACTTTCTCTGCTTTATCAATAATTTCTTTTTGCTTCTTTGCAAGTAAATCGTATTTAAAACTGTATTCTTCTACAGGTCCTCTCAATCCTTCAGGACCCCATCCACTTACTTTTCCACCGCCTGTGGGACCAAGAGGACTTTGTTTACTTTTATCCTGAACCTGCCCTGGTTCAAGATTATCAGGGGTTAATCTTGCAGGTGTTTTCCTTCCTCCTTTTCCTGTTGCTGTTTTTTCAACCATTTCTCCATAAGACCTTCCAGTCCTTCCTTCTCCACTTCTTCCACCAATTTCCTGTTGATTTGGCATAAGATTCCCTGTTATTCCTTTCGCACTCATATTACTTATTGGCCCATCACTTACTCCCCATCCAGCCCCTTTGTCTAAACTATCCATCCATGAACTTGTCAAGTCCTCAATTTCTTCTTTCATATCTTCTTCTTTTTCAATTAAATCACCTATTATATCTTCAAGTTCATCAGGAAGTTCTGCTTCAGGAACATCATACTCCTTTGATGGTTCAACAAGGTCCCATTTTATATTATCAGGATATTCTGCCAGCCATTTTTCAAGATTTGATGTGATTTCTTCTGCTTTTTCAAGTCCTATTTGACTTTCGGTTATTGCCATATGGATTGCTTTTTTCTTTATATTTTCTTTTGATTTCTGGACATGGGAAAGCATTTCAACAAGTTCATCAGATAAAGTAAATTCCCCTTTTGTTTGTTTTCCAAGTTTATCAAGGTCATTCACCATCTTCTGAAAAATATTAAGGTATTTATCCTGTGTTTCTATTATGTTCTGTAAGTCCTTCTCTGATGAAAGATTTTTAATCTGACTGATTTTTTTTGCTGCTTCAATTAGGTCTTTCTCATCATTTATAAAACTCTGAAGTTGCTTTTTTATTTTTTCTGCTATTTTCTTCATCTCTTCCATTTTTTCGCTTTCTTCAAAAATTTTTTCTTTTTCAGATACTTTTGAAAAAGGATAGATATAGAAAATTGATGACCTTCCTATATTAGAAGGGATTTTGTTATCATAACATTCGGCATAATAGTAAAAAGGTAATTTTGTCCCTTCAGGTAAATAAAAGGAAAAATTTATTTTTTTCTCCTGTATTCCATTTAGATTTAAAGAAAGAAGTTTTTTGTCTTTATCTGAAATTTCTCCTTCTCCTGAATTCCCTTTCAAAATAACTTTTTTAATTCCAAAATCATCATTAGCAACAATTTCAATATCAATCTTTTTCTTTCCATATAAATCTTTACCTGGCTTTACAATTTCAACAAATGGAGATGAATCGTAAATAATATCAATTTTTTTTCTTTCTGTTTTATAAAATTTCTTTTTCACCGGGTCAAAAAACTTAAATTCGTAAAGAACAGGAGTTGATATATCAAAGTTAAAGGTCTTTTTACTGGAAAGTTCCTCATCAAGGAAAATTTCCCCATTACTTAAAATAAGAAATGTTTTCCCCACTTTATTGTTAAAAAAAACATCCATTTTCACTTTTGAATTTTCAAATAAACTAAATGAAGAGAAAGATATTTCTTTCTTTTCCTTTTCTTTTTTTGTATATTCTGGGTATTTGATATAAAGAATTAATTTTTTTATCCTGGTTTTCTCTCTAATTTTTACATAATACCAAGTAGATATAAAATTTTCTCCTGATATTCTATAATAAAATGGGGCATTAACAG
>JAGGVW010000270.1 GCA_021157805.1 bacterium | reverse complement strand
TGGGAGAAATTAAGTATTCAGCAAAGAGCAAATTGTGAAAAGTTTTTGATGCTTTTAAACCAGCAAAGAAAATTACCACTTTTTCAGATTGCACAGAACTTGAGGGAAATAGCAGATAAATTTGAAGAGCCAAAGGCAGATATATTCTCTATACATCAAAATGCAGTTAAAGTAAATACAGTTCATGGTTCAAAAGGACTTGAGTTTCCCTGTGTTTTTTTGATTAATCTTGAAGATGGGGGGGGAAATACAAAAAGAAATGATATTGTTTATGTAAAAGAAGAAGGGAAGGAATGTTACAGTTATTCATTGTCATTTGAAGGGGAAGGATTTAAAAAAACATTTAAGAAAGATAATCAGGAGGAAGAAGAGAGGTTACTTTATGTCGCTTTAACAAGAGCATCTCAGTATCTTTTTATTTCCGGTTTGAAAAAAGAGAAAAGTAATGGATTATGGATAAATATGACTGATAAATTCAGCAAAGAGTATAAAGCAGAGGAAATACCAGAAAGAATTAAAAAAATTAAAAGAAAGGAAGAAAAAGTTAAAAGTAGAATAGAAATTCCTGTTGATTTTATTAAACTGGTTTCATACACAGAAGAAAAAGGTCCTTTTAGAGAGACAGAAAAAACAGAAATGGGAATTATCATTCATAAAGTTCTTCAGGAAATTTCTGAAGGCAAAATTAATTTCACAAAAGAAAATTTTTATAAAAGAACTGAATTTTATATTAAAAAAAAGATGCATAACTGGAAGAAGCAGATGAAAGAAGTCAAAAATATAATTGATAAGATTGAAGAAAATAAAGAGATTAAAGAAGTTATTTTTAAAAAGGGATTTGTGGAATTACCTTTTCTCTATACAGAAAATGATGGTAAAATTTTTGAAGGCAGGATTGATAAAGTTATTGTTGAAGGAGAAAAAGGGAAAATATATGACTATAAACTTAAAGTTAAAGAAAGTGACATTTTTGACTATAAAAGACAGCTTTCAATATATGAGAAAGCAGTGAAAAAAATTTTTAATGTAAAAAAAGTTGAAAAATTTATTGTTTCCCTTGAAGAAGGGAAGATATATAAAGTTTGATAAATTATAGAAGTGATTTGTTGAACCTTGAAATAAGGAGAGAATATGATTAAAGAAATAATAAAAAAAATAAAAAAGAAAGAAATAAAAGTTGGAATTATCGGTCTTGGATATGTTGGGCTTCCTGTTGTTTTGAGATTTGCAAATGCTGGTTTTGAAATTATTGGTTTTGATATAGATAAAGAAAAAGTTGAAAAAGTAAATAAGGGGATTTCATATATAACATATATTCCTTCTGAACAGATAAAAAAATTTCTTCCCAAAATTTCTGCCACAACAGATATGGGAAGATTAAAAGATGTAGATGCAATAATAATATGTGTTCCAACTCCTCTTGATAAGCATAAACAACCAGACCTTAAATATCTTGAAAAAACATCTCTTGATATATTAGAAAATTTAAGGAAAGGGCATATTATTTCTCTTGAATCAACCACCTATCCAGGAACCACAAGAGAAATTTTTTATACCAAATTTGAAAAAAAAGACCTTAAAGCAGGAAGAGATTATTTTCTTGTTTATTCACCGGAGAGAGAAAATCCTGGGATGAATCCTTTTGAAGGGAGTAAAATTCCTAAAGTTGTAGGAGGAATTACAGATAATTGTATAAAAGCAGGAGTTGCTCTATATTCTCAAGTGATAGAGAGAGTCATTCCTGTTTCATCTACAGAGGTGGCTGAGGCAACAAAATTGCTTGAAAATATTTATAGAGCAGTCAATATTGCTCTTGTTAATGAGTTGAAAATTATTTTTGGAAAAATGGGAGTGAATATATGGGAAGTTATTGAAGCAGCGAAAACAAAACCATTTGGTTTCCATCCATTTTATCCAGGACCAGGTCTGGGAGGGCATTGTATTCCAATTGACCCATTTTATCTAACCTGGAAAGCAAAAGAATATGATTTTTCAACAAGATTTATTGAACTTGCTGGAGAAATTAATGCAAATATGCCTTATTATGTTGTTGATAAAACCATTGAAATTTTAAGTAAAAGTGGCGTCTCAATTAAGAATGGGAAAATTCTCCTTATAGGAATGGCATATAAAAAAGATGTTGATGATATTAGAGAATCACCAGGAATTAAAATTTTTAAAATTCTTAAAGAAAAAGGCTTTAAAAAAGTAGATTATTATGACCCTTATGTTAAAGAAGTAAAGAAAACAAGACAGTTTCCTCACAGAATTAAATCAATTCCATTTTCAATTTCCAGAATTAAAAAATATAATGCAGGTATTATTATCACAGACCATTCAAATGTGGACTATGAATTACTTTCAAAAATGCTCCCTATAATTATTGATACAAGAAATGTCTATAAAAAGAAAGAAAAGAATGTATTCATAGTTTAAATTAATCAAACATTTTCCTCTGTAAAAATCCACAGAGGTTGACTTTTAAGGTTGAAAAACATATAATTGTGTTATGAAAAAAAGCGAAAAAATAATATTATCTTTTTTACTTTTTATTTTAGTGGGTCTTATTGGTTTTCTTGAATATATCAGGATTGAAAAGAAGTTAAAAGGTAGAAATACTGGTTTTGTTTATTTTCTTAAAAGTGGAACAGAAAATTCCTATCTTTTTAAAGTAGAGAGAAACATCCCATGGAAAGGAAATCTTGAAAAGAAAGTGAATGTTCTTATAAAATATCTTCTGGAAGGCCCAACAGATGAGGAAAAAGAAGCAGGTATTTCCACTTCTATACCTGAAGGGGTAAAATTACTTGGAGTAAAAATAAGAAATGGAGTGGTTTATCTAAACTTTTCAGAAGAGATAGAAAAAGGAGGAGGAACTTCATTAATGGAGATGCGACTTTCGCAGATTGTTTATACAGCAACTCAATTTCCTCCTGCAGATAAAGTAAGATTACTTATTGATGGAAAGAAAATAAAGTATTTTAGCAGTGAAGGAATAATGGTGGATAAATTGTTAACAAGAGATGACTTTAAAGAGTTTGAAAATATGAATTGAGGGGGAAAATATGAAAGATAAAATTCATCCAAAGTATGGGGAAGCAACAATTATATGTGTTTGTGGGAATGTTGTTAAAACAAGGTCAACAAAAAAAGAAATAAGGGTTGATATTTGTTCAAACTGCCATCCATATTTCACAGGAAAACAAAAGTTTGTGGATAGTGCTGGAAGGGTAGAAAAGTTCAAGAAAAAATATGGAAGTAAATGAAAAAATAAAAGAACTTGAGGAAGAATATAAAAGAAACTTAGAGATTGTTTCAAAAGGTAAACCAGGAAGTCAGGAATATATTGAAGCAATAAAAAAAATTGGGATTGTTGAGGAAATTCTGGAATACAAAAGACAGGTAGAAAAGATTGAAAGAAAAATAGAGGAATTAAAAGGTATTCTGGAAAATGAAGAGGAAGATTTAAAAACTCTTATAGAAGAAGAGATTGAGAAATTTGAAAAAGAGAAAAAAATACTGGAAGAAAAAATAAAAAACTTTCTCTCTCCTGAAGCATCTGTAAATCAGAAAAATGCTATAGTTGAAATAAGAGCAGGAGTGGGAGGAGAAGAAGCATCACTTTTTGCGAGAGACCTTTTCAGAATGTACTCCAAATTCTGTGAAAGGAAGAATTATGAAATAGAAATTCTTTCCTCAAATACAACTGAACTGGGAGGAATAAAAGAAATAATTTTTCTTGTGAAAGGTAAAGGTGCCTATGGAGATTTCAGATTTGAAAGTGGAGTTCACAGAGTGCAGAGGATTCCAGAAACAGAAAGTTATGGAAGAATACATACTTCAGCAGCGACTGTTTCTGTTTTTCCAGAAGTAGAGGAAAACGAAATAAGAATTGACCCAAATGACTTAAAAATAGAGACATTCAGGGCTTCAGGACACGGAGGACAATATGTTAACAAAACTTCATCTGCTGTGAGGATAACTCATATTCCCACAGGGATTACAGTAAGTTGTCAAGATGAAAGGTCTCAGTTTAAAAATAAAAGTAAAGCAATGAAAATTTTAAAGGCAAGAATACAAAAGTTGTATGAAAATGAAAAAAAGAATAAAATTGATAGTGAAAGGAAAAAGCAAGTAAAAACAGGCGAAAGGAGTGAGAAAATCAGAACATATAATTTCCCACAAAACAGAATTACAGACCATAGAATTAATTTAACTCTTTATAATCTTGATGATATAATGGATGGTGATCTTGATAAGTTAATCAGTGCTCTAAAGGGGGAATTAAAATGAAAAGAATAATTTTTATTCTATTTTTATTTTCTTCATTTCTTTTTTCTTCTAATGAGTTTCTGAATAAAGTAAATCTCGGATTGAGTTATCTTAAATTAAAAGATTATGAAAGAGCAGTCAATTATTTTAACCAGGCGAAAAATTTAAGTCCTGACAATCCTGTTGTTTATTATTATCTTGGAGAGGCATATTTCAGGAAAGGTGATTTAAAAAAGGCAATGGAATATTATAAAGAAGCAATTGAGAGAGAGCCCAAAAATCCTGATTTTCATTATTCTCTTGGTTATCTGTACCTTGCTCAGAATGATAGGAAAAAAGCAATTGAAGAATTCAACAAGGTTTTAAAAATTGCTCCTCAGTCATTTGTTGGAGAAAAGGCAAAATTGATAAAAGAGCAAATTGAGAAAGGACTGAAAGAGGAATCACTTTCAAATAAATGGGCAAAACTTGAGGAAGAAGAAAGAAAAAAACTTGAAGAAGAAAAGAAGAAAAAAGAGAAGGAGGGTAAACAAGGACCCGGTCAGATGGAAGTTGCAAAAGAGGGAAAAATGCCCATAGGACCTGGAATGCCTGATATGGTTGAAAAAAAGGAAGAAATTCCGATTGAAAAACTTGTGAAAAGAATAAAGTATGGAACAAAATCAATAAGAGAAAAAGCAGCCAAAAAATTACCTTTTTATTCTTCTTCTGATATTGCGAAGGTTTATAAAGAATTGATGAATATGATAGAGAAAGAGAAAAATATTGAAGTTGAGAAAAATTTAATAAAAGGACTCGGGAAGGTTAATAAACCCGAAGTTGGGGAGTTTATTTTGTCTCTTATTCAAAATGAAGAAACACCATTTGAAGTTAAAATTATTGCTCTTGAAAGTATAGATGGAATAAGGACAAAAAATGTTATAGTTGCTTTAAGAACAACATTAGATAATATGGTGAAAAGAAGAGAAAGAGAAAGAGAAGAAGCAAGGGAAAATATTAAAAATATTAACGACCAGATAGATAAATTACAGGTTGAAAAAATTGCTTTAGGTAGTGAGATAAATAAACTTCAACAGGATAGAAATAAAATTAATAGTAAATTACAGGAAGGTATGATGGTAGCACCTCCTGAAGCAATGGGCCCCCCTGAAATGATGGAATCTCCTCCTGGGGTAATGGGCCCTCCTCCTGAGACTCATGGTGGACAATCACAGGTTCTTTCAAAAGAAGAAGTTGAGAAACTTCAATCACAGTTGAAAAACATAGATAAACAAATTGAAGGTAAAAGAGAAAGATTAACTGAAATAGATGAAAAATTAAGGAATTTACAGGAAAAAAGAAGAAGGTATGAGATGCTACTTGCGAGAAAAGGTGGAAAGGTTAAGATTTCAGCACCAACTTATAGACCCCAGACACCTCCCGGGATGGTTCCTCCTGGAATGGAACAGGAATTTATGCCAGGGTATACCCCACAGGAGAAAACAACAGAAGAAGAAAATGAGGTTATTTTTGCTATGAACTTAATAATTGCTCTTGGAAAAATGGGAGATAAAGATGCACTCCCTGTTATAAAAAAAGCATGGAAAGAATTTGGCGTTTCAAATTATAAAATTTACTATGCTTTAACTCTTGCACGACTTGGAGATTATAGCAGGATAAAACTACTTCTTGCAGAATTGAAACAGGACTATCCACAAACACAGGAGAAAGATACAGAAGTAAAATTGAGAGCAGATATAGTAAAGGTTCTTGGGCAGTATTTGAAGACAAATCCTGATGAGGAAATAATAGGATTAATAAGTTATCTAAGTGAGGAAGCACAATATCCGGAAATAAGGAAAGTTGCTTCAAATGTTCTTGCCACTCTATCAAAAGAAAAATAGAACTCCTGCAAATATAATTAAGATTGGAAGTGAGATTTTAAAAAGTTATAATATTGAAGAGCCAGTTAAAAATGCTGAAATTCTTTTAAGTGAAGTTTTAGGGAAAAAAATTCCTGAAATTTATTTAATAAAAAAAGAAATTCCATCTCAACTTGTAAAAAAATATATCAATTTTCTTAAAAAGAGAATAGAAAGAATTCCGCTCCAGTATATTGTTGGGAAAGTAGGTTTTTATAAATATAACTTTTTTGTTGAAGAAGGTGTTTTTATCCCGAGGCCCGAAACAGAAATACTTGTTGGAAAAGCGATAGAGATTTATAAGCGATTTTTCCATTTATTACCAGTTGACATTCTTGACATAGGAACAGGATGTGGAAATATAGGGATTTCACTTGCTCTTGAAATTGAAAAAGCAAAAGTTATTGCTACAGATATTT
This sequence comes from bacterium, assembly GCA_021157805.1. The sequence continues at coordinate 137 of JAGGVW010000270.1, read as the reverse complement.
CAGAGAAGGCACTTGAAGTAGCAAAGAAAAATGCCTGTAAATATAATGTTAAAAATAAAGTTAGATTTATAAAGAATGATTTATTTCCAGAAGGTAATTTTAAATTTGATATAATTGTTAGCAATCCTCCATATATA
>JAGGVW010000076.1 GCA_021157805.1 bacterium | reverse complement strand
TTACATAATACATGTTATGGACCCAAATGCTCCAATGGAAGAGACACTTTATGCTCTTGATACACTTGTAAGAAGTGGGAAAGTAAGATATATAGGAACTTCAAAACACCCTGCAACTGTTATTCTTGAAGGGCTTTTTATAAGTGAGAAATATGGATGGGCAAGGTTTATAAGTGAACAGCCACCTTACAATATTCTTGACAGAAGTGTTGAGAATGAACTTGTTCCGATGTGTGTAAAACATGGAATTGGACTTACTCCATTTTTTCCTATTGCATCAGGACTTTTATCTGGGAAATATCGTTTAGGACAACAGGTAAAAGAAGGAAGGCATGCGAGAAGAAAACTTGATACAGATGGAATTTATACAACAAAAGCACTCCATGCAGTTGAAAAATTAATTCCTCTGGCAGAAAGAAGAGGAGTAACACTGGCTGAATTTTCTCTTGCCTGGCTTATGCAACAACCAGCAGTTGTATCTCCAATTCTTGGAGCAAGAAAGGTTGAATATATAAGGTCTGGGGTAAAGGCATGTGATATTAAATTGACAGAAGAGGAACTTGAAGAAGTTGATAAAATTGTACCCCCTGGAACATATGTCTCTTCTTATTATGAGGATAATATATGGAGACCAGCAAGAATGTTTTATTCTTCAAAAGCAAGAGAAATAAAAGGAACTGGTGCTTATATCCCTGATACAAAAACAGATTCTTCAAGATGGGCCGGTTATTCTGATGAAATAAGAAAAAGATAGAATAAATAAAGGATGAATTAAAAAGATTTTTATTTAATGAGGTGAATTTGCCCCATTTGACTGCCATTTTCTTTCAATCCATCTCTGGAAGGGATAACATATTTTGAAAACCATTCATCCATTTTCTTTTTAAGTTCTTCAACAATTTCTTTATATTCTTTTTTCTCTATGAGATTATTTCTTTCATCAGGGTCATCAATAAGATTATAAAGTTCATTCGGTCCATATGAGTGCCTGTAAACATATTTCCATTCCTCAGTTCTTACCATTCTCACAGGTCCATATTCATCAAAAATGAAAACATCCTTCCTTATTTTTTCTTCGTCTCCTTTAAGTAAAGGTAAAAAACTTTTTCCCGGTAAATTTTCCTCTTCAGGGACAGGCAAATTTAAATAATTAAGTAAAGTGGGAAAAATGTCATAGGCAGATACAAGTGAGTTTATAACTTTATTTTCTGTCAGTTTTCCAGGATGGCTCATTATAAAAGGAACCTTAATGGAATTTTCATACATATTTCTCGGGTCTGTGCCATTACCTTTTCCCCAGAATCCATGGTGACCGCAGGAAAACCCATTATCGCTCATAAAAATTATAAGTGTATCTTCTCTTATTCCAAGGTCATTAACTTTTTCAATAATCCTTCCGATATTGGTATCCATAGCCGTAACTGCAGCAAAATATCCTTTAAGCATTTCTCTATTTCCAAGACAAGCATCTGTTAATCCAATTGCCCATGGATGCCTTTTTTCCTGAGGGCAGGAATTAAAAGGGCAATTTTCATAACTTTTTACAATATTTTCAGGGTGTCCTGTCCATGGAGAATGAGGGGCAGTATAATGAATTGATAAATAAAAAGGTATATTTTTTTCAACATATTTTGTAAGATATTTAATTGCAATATCTGTAATTCTGTCAGTTATATATCCATTCTCTACAATTAACTGCCCATTTTTTACCATTTCTGCTTTATTATAATCTCCTCCTCCTTTCTGATGAACATACCAATCAGTAAATCCGTGCTGTGGAATTTGACTTGCTCCAAGATGCCATTTTCCACTTATTCCACAACTCCACCCATTTTTTGCAAGAATGTCAGTATAACAGGTTTCCCCTTCAAGATATTTTATGGAATTTGGACCTACATTCCCTTCTTTTATCCAATCATGAATTCCGTGCTGAGATGGTATTTTTCCCGTTAAAATTGTTGCTCTTGAAGGAGAACAAACAGGTGTTGCAACAAAAAAATTCTCAAATCGTATACCTTCAGAAGCAAGTTTATCTATAGTAGGTGTTTTTATTTCATTATTACCGTAGCAACCAGAAGCCCATACACCTTGGTCATCAGAAAGAATAAATATTATATTTTGCTTTTTCGTCATTTCCCAATTACTTCTTCAACTTTTTTCACTATTTTTTTTATATCAGCAAACCGCCCAATTCCTTTTTTACCGCTTGCAAGAGTTCCTATTTCAGGCCCTACAAATATATACCCCATCTTTTTTAACTTTTTCACATTTTCCTGAACAATTTCATTTTTCCACATATTTTCGTTCATAGCAGGAGCAAAAATAACAGGTCCTTTAAAAGCAAAAATCGTGCAACTTAATAAATCATTGCATATTCCAGAAGCAATTTTTCCGATTATATTGGCAGTTGCAGGAGCTACAAGTATTATATCAGCGAATTCACTTAGAGAAATATGGTTTTCATCATAACTTTCTTTTTCAAACAAACTGGTATAAACAGGACTTTGAGAAAGGACTTCAAGTGTTAAAGGTGTTATAAATTTTTCCCCCTCTTCTGTTATAATAACTTTAACATCCCATCCGGTTTTTTTGAACTCTCTTACAATTTCACATACCTTATATGCAGCAATTGAACCACATACACCAATAATTACATTCTTTTTCATACTTTATATTATATCACTTTATTTATAAATAAAAAATGTCCCTGGCAACACTACTCTCCCACCTCCCCAGCCACAGATGAAATTAATAGAAAAGAAAAGGATAGGGAGTTAAGTAAGAAAAAGGTATGATACACCAAAAAACTTTATTAAAGGGGTATGGAATGCGAAAAGATAGAAGAAAAAACTGACTGAATTAGAAGACAAATTGAAGGAGAAAGAAATTGAGAGAAAAAGGGGAAAATTGAAAAAGAAGAAATTTTCATTTAAAATTGAGGTATCGTATATTATTTATTTAGATTCTTATATGAGGCAACAGGACGATAGAAATGAAAGAATATAATTTTGAGTCAAATCTTGAAAAAATCGCTATTAAGAAATTCAGAAAAAAAGGAAAATACCCTTTTGAAAAGTCAGGAGTGATTGAAGTTCCAAATTTTTCACTTCTTGGGAAAATTGTGGCATTAAGGTTTATAGAATGGTTACAGTTAAATCCTGAGGGAGTAATTTCTCTCCCTACCGGTAAAACTCCTGAATATTTTATTGAATGGACTTCATATTTTCTGAAAAACTGGGATAAAAAAGAGGTAAAAAGGGAATTAAGGGAATGGGGATTAAGTGAGAAAAAAGTAAATATGAAAAATTATTATTTTGTCCAGATAGATGAATTTTATCCAATGAACCCGAAAAGAGAAAACAGTTTTGTTTATTACATAAAAAACTTCTATATAAAAAAATTTGGACTTGACCCGAAAAAAACAATTCTTATTGATACATGGAGGACTGGTTGTTTCCCTTACAAAAATTTATCATACATCTTTCCTGATGAAAAAGTTGACCTTTCTTTAAGATACAGACAACCAAAAACAGAACTTGAAAAACTGCAGCAGGAAGCAATTTACAGAATGGATAGTTTGGCTATGAAATATGAAGAGAAAATTGAGAAACTTGGTGGTATTGGTTTTTTCCTTGGAGGTATTGGACCCGATGGACACATTGGTTTTAATATAAGGGGGTCTGACCACAATTCCACCACTCGACTTCTCAATATTAACTATGAGACAGCGGCAGCAAGTTCTGTAGACCTCGGTGGAATAGATATTGCAAGGGGTAAATGTGTTGTAACAATTGGTCTTAAAACAATAACTCAAAACCCAACAACAACAGCAATAATAATGGCAGCAGGAGAAAGCAAGGCAAAAGTTGTGAAAGAGGCAATAGAAAATTCACCATCAGTTTTATATCCTGCCACTTCATTACAGAAACTTAAAGGAGCAAGGTTTTATTTGACAAAAGGGGCATCTTCACTTCTTGCGGGAAGAAGGATTGAAAAACTAAAAAATGGAGGGTTAAACACAGAAGAAATTGAAAAGATTATGATTGATGTTTCCAGCAAAGAAAAATTAAAAATATCCCGGGTTGAAAAAAGAGACATAAAAGATGACATTTTTGGGAAAATTTTAATTGAGAAAAAAGTAAATATAAAAAGGGCTGGAAAAGTAATAGAAAACAGAATTAAAAAAAGAATAGAGAAAGGAACAGAAACAATTAAAAATAGAATATTTCTTCATACTGCTCCTCACCACGATGATATTATGCTTGGTTATCTTCCTTATATTTTGCATCTTGTCAGAACCCCATCAAATAAACATTTTTTTGCCACATTCACAAGTGGATTTACCTCTGTTACAAACAAATATCTTTTTAAAAAGATTGACCTTCTTGAAAAATATCTTGAAGAAAATTTACTTTTTGAAATTTTACAGGAAAAGGACTATTTTCTGTCAGAAAATTTGAGTGCAAGAAACAGAGATATATTCCAGTATCTTGATGGGATTGCAGCAGCAAGTAAAGAAATGGTGGAAGAAGGGGAGAGCAGAAGAATGTTGAGGAATATGGTTGAAATAGTGGGAAAGTTTGACTTGAAAGAAATAAAAAGAAGAATTAGAAAGTTTAAAATCTACCTTGTTAAATCATATCCCGGGAAAAAAGATATTCCACCAATACAGAAATTGAAAGGGATGATAAGAGAATGGGAAGAAGAACTTCTCTGGGCACATCTTGGTTTTAATTGTAATCACATTTTCCATCTCCGCCTTCCATTTTATACAGGTGATATTTTTACTCCAGAGCCAGAATTTGAAAAAGATGTAAAGCCGGTTATAAAACTTCTTGAAAGTTGCAATCCAGATATAATAACAGTTGCCTTTGACCCTGAAGGAACTGGTCCTGATACTCATTATAAAGTTTTGCAGGTTGTTTATCAGGCAACAAAATATTACAGAGAAAAACATAAAAAAAACTTTAAAATATGGGGTTATAGAAATGTATGGTTTAGGTTTCATCCAGCAGAAGCAAATATTTATGTCCCTGTTTCAATGAATTCTTTTGCTATAATGGAAAGGGCTTTTGATATATGTTTTGGTTCACAGAGAGAGGCATCTTTTCCTTCTTATGAATATGATGGCCCTTTTTCTGACCTTGCTCGAAAGATTATGGTTGAACAATATTCAAAAATAAAAGTTTGTCTTGGAAGGGACTTTTTTTATTCAAATGAAATTCCCCGATTGAGAGCAACAAGAGGACTTGTTTTTATAAAAGAAATGAGCCCGGAAGAATTTTTTGAGAAAGCAGTGGAATTAAAGAGAAGTATGGGATTTTAATTTTTTTGGTAGTTTTTAAAAATTATAAAGTGTCAAGGTCGGTATTTCTGTAGCCAATTGCTTCTGATATGTGAACTGCTCTTATAATTTCTGAGTTATCAAGGTCTGCTATTGTTCTTGCCACTTTCCTTATTTTGTCATAACTTCTTGCTGAAAAATTCATCTGTTTCATACCACTTTTAAGTATCTCTTCTGCTTCTTTATCCATAATACAGTATTTTTTTATCTGTTCAGAATTCATATAGGAATTAAAATAAATATCTTCGTTTTTAAATCTTTCTTTCTGTATTTCTCTTGCTCTCATTACCCTCTTTCTTATTTCAGATGACGGTTCCTCTTCTTTCTCTTTAATTAAAACATCTGGAGGAACAGTTGAAACTTCTATATGTATATCAATTCTATCAAGCAGTGGTCCTGATATTTTCTTCCTGTATTTTAATATCTGGGAAAGAGAACAATTGCAGTTGTGATTTGGGTCTCCATACCACCCACAGGGGCAGGGGTTCATAGCAGCAACAAATAAAAATCTTGCAGGAAATTCTACTCTACCTTTTGCTCTTGATACAGAAACAGTGCCATTTTCAAGAGGTTGTCTCAATGCTTCAAGAACATTTCTTTTAAATTCTGGTAACTCATCAAGGAATAGGACACCATTATGAGCGAGAGATATTTCTCCTGGTTTAGGTATAGTTCCTCCACCTATTAAAGCAATGTCTGAAATTGTATGGTGAGGAGACCTGAAAGGTCTTTCAGTTATAATTGATTTTTTCAGTATTCCTGCAACTGAATGAATTTTTGTTATTTCAAGTGCTTCATCCAGTGTTAAAGAAGGGAGAATTGTTGGAATTCTTGAAGCAATCATACTTTTGCCTGCTCCAGGAGAACCCACCATAAGGATATTATGGAAACCACTTACAGCCACTTCAACCGCTCTTTTCACATATTTCTGGTTTTTAACTTCCTTAAAGTCAACATTATAATTGTCTTTTTCTGAAAATAAATCTTCAAATTTTACCTTGAAAGGCCTTATTTCAACCTCTCCTTTAAGGAAAGAAACAGTTTCTACTAAACTTTTTACAGGATAAACTTCAACTTCTTTCACAACCCCACCTTCAAATTTGTTTTCTTCAGGTATAATGATTTTCTTCCATCCCATTTCTTTCAGTTTTAAAACCATTGGCAAAATTCCTTTTACAGGTTTTACTTCTCCATTTAAAGCAAGTTCTCCGCAAATAGAATATTCAGAAAGTGTATTTTTGGGAATATATCCTGTGGCAGAAAGAATCCCAAGAGAAATCGGAAGGTCAAAATAAGACCCTTCTTTTTTTATATCAGCAGGAGCAAGATTTATAACAATTTTTCTATTTGGAAATTCAAATCCAGAGTTTTTTATTGCTGGTTTTATTCTGTCTCTGCTTTCTTTGACTGCCTGGTCTGGAAGTCCAACAACAGAAATTCCAGGGATACCTTTCCCTACATCAACTTCAACTTCTACAGGCATCCCTACAATTCCCCATACAGTTATTGAATTGACTTTTGAGAGCATAAAAATAGTTTAACTTATATTTGGAATTTTTCAAACCCGGTTTGGACCGGCCAAACCGGGTTTGGGAAACAACTTATTTGATTTCTATTTTTATTTCTTTTTCTTTTTCTTCAGGTGCTTTGGGAAGGACAAGTTGAAGAACTCCATCCTTATAAGTTGCTTTTACTTTATCTTTATCAACACGAGCCGGGAGAGTAAAACTTCTGGAAAAACTACCACTTCTTATCTCTTTTCTGTAATAATTTTCTTTTTTAACTTCTTTTTCTTCTGATTTCTTTCCGGATATGGTAAGAGTATCGTCAGAGAGGGTAACTGAAATATCTTCTTTCTTAACACCAGGGATTTCTGCTTTAACTATGATATTATCTCCTTCTTCGTAAACATCAATGGATGGAGTTCTTTCTCCTTCCCATAAATCAAAATCTCTGTTGAAAATTCTGTCAATTAATCTATCAAAATTATCTCTTACATCAAGTAATTCTTTGAAAGGGTCCCATTTTGCCAGTTTAGCCATCCTCCATCACCTCCTTTCTTTTTTTCATTTTTTTAGATGCAAAAGAAAAAAGTTGGTTTCATTTTTTAAATCTTATTTTGACTTCATAATATACTCTCTCACTGACACTTTTTGGAACTTTCTTTTTTCTATAGATACTTCTGCTTAAAGCAATTGTTTTTTCAATTGTTTCAAATAAAGAAAGACATCTTCTGCACTCTTTTAAATGCTCTTCTATCATATCTCTCATTGATTTTTCTATTTCATTATCTATAAATTCAGAAATCAGTTTTTCAATATCTTCACATTTCATTTTTAATTCCCATGTTTTTTTATGTATTCAGATATCTTTTCCCTTAAATACATTCTACTTCTATGGACTCTCGTTTTTACCGCTGGAACTGATAACGAAAGAATCTGGGCAACCTCTGCTAATGGTAAACCCTCAATATCATGTAAAATAAAGACCGACTTATATTTTGGTGGAAGTGAATCTATGGCTTTTTGTAATACTTCTTTTAACTCTGCACTTTTAAAATAAGAAGATGGATTTTCAGACCAGTCAGAAATTTCTATTCTGTATGATTTATCTCCGATTTTTTTCAACTCATCAATTGATACTTTTTTCTTTTTCTCTTTTCTTAATTTCATAAGTGCGTTGTTTGTTGCAATTCTATAAAGCCAGGTTGAAAAAGAAGACCTTCCTTCAAAACGGTTAAGGTTCTCATATGCTTTTATGTATGTTTCCTGCATTAAGTCAGCAGCATCTTCTTTATTTCCAAGTAATCTTAAACCAAGGTTATAAATGTTTGTTTGTGTTCTTTTCATAAGTTCCTCAAATGCTTTTGTATCTCCATTTTTTGCTCTTTCAACAAGTTGCTGTTCACTCATTTTCATCCTTTAAAATTTCCACTATTTTATTTCTACTTCTTTCTCCTGTTTTAATTTTCACATTGCTTTTAGGGACCTTGAAATATTCTGATAATAATTCAATTACTTTTTTATTTGCTTTCCCTTTCTCTGCTTTTTCTTTAACCCATACAAAATAAATACCATCCCTTTCTTCAATTTTATTTTGTTTTGCTGATGGTTTAACCTTAATTTTAATTATCATTTTATTATAATATCACAACTTTGCTGAACTTTAAAGAATTTATCTTGAAAAATAAAGGAGAAAATGGTAAAGTAGAGCCAACTAAAATTGAAATAATAGAAAGGAGAATTTATGTTGCTTTTTTTAAAAGGAATTGCCGGTGGAGGTATTGCTGGTTTTTTTTCTGGATTGCTTGGTATAGGGAGTGGTTCAATAATTGTCCCTTTTCTTTATCTTCTGTTTCTTCTGCCAATAAAAGTTGCTATCGGGACAAGTTTGTTTATAATTTTTTTTTCGTCAATGTCTGGCTTTTTAATTCACCTTAAAGAGAAAAATTTGGACATTAAACTGGCTTTTCTCCTTACAATTGGTGGTGTTATTGGTGCTCAAACAGGTGCTAAATTGACAAAACTACTTCCAGATACAATTGTTAAAATTGTCTTTATAGTTGTTATTGTTTTTCTGGGATTCCGACTTCTCATTTCAAAAGAACGGAAATATCAAAGTGATAAAAATGGATATACTCTATCAGTCTGGAAAACTTTTTTGATAGGATTTCTTGGTGGAGTTGTTTCTGGTCTTTGTGGAGTGGGTGGAGCAATATTTCTTGTTC
>JAGGVW010000152.1 GCA_021157805.1 bacterium | reverse complement strand
TAAAGGTTGATATTCAGAAAGAAACCTCTTAATTGCTTCTTTGCCAGGAGTAATATTATCAGAAAATTCCTCAATTTTTCCTTTTAACTGTTTTTCTAAAATCCCCCACAAAGTATCCTTTGGGTTTAAAGCAGTTCCCACAATAACTGCCTTTTTTGCACCCCATTCATCAGCCTTATGGAACATCGCAATTAAAGCGTGAGTCTTTCCTCCACCAAAAGGAGTTTGTAGTTGAATTACAGGATCACCTGCTCCTTGTTTTAATCTTCTCTCAACACAGGATAAAAGATTTTTAAGACCATCTGTAAGATAAGTCTTACTGAAGAAAATCTCTTTATCCTTATACTCATCAGGACCTCTTTTATTAAAAACTTCCCACAAATCAGCTGCAAAAATATCCATAGTTAATCTTCCTTCCAAAATATCTTTATGAGGGACAGCTATTGTATGAAATGGTTTCATCAGAATAACCTCCTTTGTTTTTCTTTTGGTTTTTCTTTTATTAACTCCTCTTTTATCCTTTCTCTACCTGATAAAAATCCATCTAATAATTTCTTCTCTTTATCATCTTTTGGTAAAACTTCAGAAATTGCCTGGGCTACACGATAAAAAGCATCACTTTTGCCAAAACCTGTCTCTTTAAGTAGTGCTAAATATTCATCTTTCTTGCCTTTCTCCCACAAAATTAAAGTTTTATGGAGCACATCAATTAATTCTTTCGTATCTTCAATTTCTTCTAATTTTCTCTCCTGTGGTCCTAATACTTTTATGAATTCAGCCTGCTTTTTTATAAAACCTCTTCTGTTCCATTCTAAGGATAAATCAATATTACAACCCAAAGCAATTCTTCTTGCTTCATCAAAATGAACGCGAGCATTTCCAAAATTAAATCTGAATAAAACATAGAATCTGGTTAAATCAGAAATATCTTCTGAAAATCCATTATGTAAAATTTTTCTTACTGCATAATCAGTTACTATTTTTCTTACCTCATCTAACAATTTATCAGCCTTAATTTGATTTCCTTCAAAATCCAAGATCTTCTCGTATTTTCCAAAAATCTCAATACTTGCTCCAATTGCTGAAATAAAGAAATCTGCTCCAGATACCCCTTCATTCCATAATCTATCAAGTTTTTGAATCAAATGAGTTTTTAATTCCTGCTTTACATCATTGTAAAAGGCAGTTTTTTCTCTTTTGATTTTGCGGGCAACGATGTAAATGGAGGAAGCCAAAGCTGCAGATTCATTTGCTAAAAGACGTGATTCCATCTCAGTATTTATTGGCCAGGCACTTGTTATGAGAAGTCCTGAAGAAAGCAAAGAGTTTATAAGTGTTTCCCAGCCAGCAGTTGATTTATGAGCATAGACTATTACTGCAATACCATTTGGTTTCAAAACCCGTTGAATTTCACAGAATGCTTTTTTAAGCATATCTTCAAAAAACTTTTTAGATTTCTCCCAATCACCGTGTCTTATTGGATTTGCTACAATTTCTTGAGACTTTGGAACTAAAGGAGTGCTGAATAACTCTGGATATAAGTCTCCCAAACATCTTTTAAGCCAAACATAAAAGAAATCTGAAAGCTCAGCATAATTAATATTATCATAATACGGTGGGTCAGTAAAAACAGCATCAAAGAAGTTGTCGGGATAGGGGAGTTGGGTGGCGGAAGAATGAATAATCTGCGATCCAACATTCAAAACCTGAGATTCAGGTATTTGAAAAATATGAAAAAGAACACCAACTATCCACTCATAATTTTGCTTCACTCCTCCTGTGGCACCACTAAAAGGATTTATACCTGTGAAATCCCACATCATTGGTAGTGCTTGTCTTCCAAAAACATTCGCAGGAGTCTCTCTCATGGGTTCCCATCTTGTAAGTACACTGTAGAATGGAATAGACCTACTTATTCCTAACCCCAAATACCCCACCACCGCTTTCGCATACTCTTTATCCAAACCATCCTCAACCATCTTCTTATACGCACTGCGGATCTTCTCCACAAAAGTAATCAAAGCCAATTTCTGGCGGGAATTGAAAAGGTCTCCCCATTTTCTAATTCCATAACCTCTACCAGCAACTGTAGTAGGATCTTTTGTGTTCATATCTTCATCCGGCACAGGGTCTATTCCCCACTCATTTCTTAATTTTTCTCTTTTTTCCTCTAAATATTTTTCTGCCTGCCTGTATATTTCTAAATCTTTTTCTGTTGCTAAACGATATTTTTTACCCTGTTCACCTGGTTTGTGTAAAATTACTGCAATCATTCTTTGTCCTGATTTTCCTTCTTGAAACAATCTTCTTGTAGTATTCGCATCTATAGTTGTCCTGCATACAGGACAGGTTACTATTGCACGGGATACTGTTCCTTTTTCAGGGCTGAAATTGTTTGGCATTTTTTCATAACCTGTTCCCACAATTTTGAATTTAACCTGTTTTCCTTCTACATATGGATACAAAGCCACCTTTTTATTTGATTTTTTAGCAAGCCAGAATTGTCTCATTAAAGGGATTTCTGTTCCACAATTTGGATTCTGACAGGGTATGGTGCGCGCCCAGATATAGCCAACAGGAATTGAACCATCTGGGTCTTTTGGATAAAATTTGCCAATTTCTTTTTTTGCCTCATCCAGCACCCAGTTTCCCCATTTTTTAACATCTTCAAGCAAAGGATTTATTTCCTCTTCTACCTCTACAACCCCCTTTTTAACTTTTACTTTTTTAGGTTTTCCATATTTCTGAGGATATTCTAAAGTGCATTTTAAGATTAAAACAGCAACAGGATTGTAATCTCCTGCATAAACTTTACATCCTAATCTCAATGCCTCTAAAGGGATTGAACCTCCTCCTGCAAAAGGGTCTAAAATTTTGGGTGGCTCTCCATTATAGGTTTTTAAAATATCTCTGCGGGCTTTTTCTATCATTTGCTTATTTAAAGAATTCTCCCATTTTGAAAACTCAATTATAAAATTTCTGATTTTATTCCATTCTTCTGGATTTTTAACAGCTGGGATTAATGCAGCAAAACTGGTAGCACGAGATGAAGCCAAAGGACGGCGCGCCCACCAGATATGCAAAGTTGAAATATGCCCATGCCTTATATTTTTCTCTTTTGCAGAAATTTTACTTACTTCTTTAACAGGAAAGGAATCTTCTATGAAACGTCTGTCGGTATTCATATTTCTTCTTTCTCTCCAAAAGCTTGTATCCAGTAAAAATAACTTTGAGGATTTGTCTTCTTTAACCCCTCAAGCACGCAGTATTTCTCAATAAGACGTTTATTTTCGATTAACTTATAATCTACAGTTTTAAATATCTTTGTTTTTTGATTTACAGTAAACAACTTACAAATATAAGCAATTTTAGAAAAAGCAATTTTCAAATCTGACTGAGTATATCGCACAAGTAGATGATTGCTAACTCTTCTTAGTCCATTATTAATATGTATAATCTCCTTGTAAGAATTATTACCACCTTTAAGCAAATACTGACAATATTTAAATGCAACATCTAAAATATCATCTGTCACTTTCTTTGTAGAAAATCGTCTATCTCTAAAAGAACTTTCAAATTTAACTGTGTTATTAAATGTTTTCTTTACATCTTCAATATCCTCTAAAAATTCAAAAAGGAACCCTAAATCAATAATCTGTTTCACAAATTCCATCTCCTTAGTATCCAGAGGGATTCCAACAGTATTTGGAGAAACAGCGGTTAATTTATCCCCAAAAAGACCCTCAATGGTAGGCACAGATACTTTAAGAGAAGAGCCGAAAGAAAGAGGACATTCTGAAAGAGATTTCTGAATAAGTTTTGAATAGAGAGATTGACAAAAAATTATATCAAGAAGAATATATTGTCTAATACTTGCATAGTGGGAATCATAATAAAATTTAAAATGCTTTTTAGGAATGTTTTTTTCTGTTTGCCGAATATCTTCTTCCACCTCCTTAAATCCTGCCTCTTGAGCTACTTCTTTTAATCTCTCCTTCAGTAAGTTTTTATCCTTGGGGTTTAAAATTATATCCACATCTATGGAAAATCTAATTGGTGGAAATTTATGTAAAAGAATGGAAGTTCCTCCCTTGAATATTAAATGAGGATAAACTTTAAGTAACCCTTGCAAGAGTTTAAAAGCATAAACTGACTTTTCAAAAATAATTGGATCACGAAATTTCAAACTCCTTCGTAATTTTTCTAATTCCTTTTTAGATATGTTAATTTCTATCATTCTTCCTGATGACTTCTGCCACTTTATTCAAAAAAGTGGCAGAAGTCACTTCGCTAAGTATATTATTATCAATTAATTGTGAAAACAACCCCTGAAAGCACTTTCTCCTTTTGCTGTAACTTATTATCTTTCCGATATTTAGTCGGTAATTTGAAATGAGTTCTCTCCACATCTGCCAGTAATCATCTTCGGATATATATTTATATGTCTCTAAATCTATAAACATATCTACAAGAATTTTTTCCAAGGTGGCCATTACCCCCGCATAAGGAGAGCGAGAAATTTTTTTGCGAATGACGACAGGGTTTAAGTGCAGGGGGAAATTAACAAAATAATTTTTATTTTTTTTCTCTATATATGTTTTCTGATATTTTTTAGATATACAATCATAAAAAGAATTCATTAACTCTTTATCTGTCTCTACAAAAGTTACATGATGCGCTTGTGTATGTTGGTATAATGATTGCAATTGTTTGGTGTCCCAAATTATAAATTCAGTAAATGGGAAATTTTTTTTAAGCAATCTTCCTATAGTCTCTATTCGGCTTATCACAGGAATTTTAAACTCCTCTTTTAAAGTAGTATATACTCCATAACCTGCATCAAAAATTATTCCCTCCTGTTTTAAATCTGAAAGGTAATTTTTAATTGTTCTTCTATTTAATTCGATTTTATTTGTTATATCATCTAATGTAAAATACCTGTAATTTTTAATAAATTGCATAAGAAAAGTCTTTTTGTTCACGGAGTACCTCAATTCCACCAGATCGAATTTCTTTTTAATTTAACCACTACTTACATTACTTTTTCATTACTTTTCCGCTACTTTTAAAGCGCAATATGTTCCTTTACTATTTCCATTTTTTAATTGTATTTTTCCCCACATTTATCCCTTTACATGCTCCTTTATCTGAAACTCCAATTAAAATTATTCCTCCTCTGGTGTTAGAAAATGCTCCTACTGTCTCTATAGTCTCTTTATCAAAATTTTCTTTAAACTCTAATTTTTCGGACTCTTCTTGTTTTATTAACTGCTCTATATCCATAATTAAACTTGCTTCTCTCCTACTTTTAGAATTTCTTCTCCGTCAACAAAATACCTGACCATTTCTATTTTTGCTTCAGGTTTAAGGTTTTTGGCAGGGTTCTGAATTATGAATAATTGAGGAGAAGTAGTAGCATTGAAAATTACATAAAGATAATAATCATTTCCAAATCTTTGAGCCTTAAACCATTCGTTTTGAGTTAAAGCGATTTTGCCTACTTTTGCGCGAGTTTTTACCTCTATATAGCGAATATTACCTTCTTTATCAACAGAGCGAATATCAAAACCAAGATTTTCTGAGGAGACATCTTTAGGTTTTCTTCCCTGTTTCTTTTCGTATTCAAGAGCAATCTGCATCCCAATTTTTTCTATCTCCTCATCGCTGACTAACTCATCACTTTTTATCTCTTGAGGTTTTACTCTAATGATTCCTACAAAACGGGGCATACTCATAGTTAAATTTTGTTCCTTTTCTATCATATTTTCCAACTCAATTTTTGCTTTTTCATATCTGCTCTTTCGGTCTTCCTTATTATAAATAGCGATATCAACATTCTCGCCTTCCTGTTTGCGAGTATAGAGCTGGATCAACTCGCCATCGAGTTTTAGAATTAAATGTTCCAAAGAAGTCAATCCATATTTCTTCTTGATCTCTGCCTGGCGTTTGCGTTCTTCTAAAAGTTGCATCTTGTATTTCTCCAGTTCAGAAATTGCCGAGGTTAAAACTCTACCTTTAATATCTTCTATATCAACAGATTCTGCATCTTTAGATTTTCCCTCTGCAAGGTCCCATATTATAGAAGGTGAAATAGAAATTAGTGATTTATTTCCATCTTTTGGGACATAGAAACTAAATAATCTTTTTCCTGCTACCTGACCACTACCATCTTTAATCTCTCCTTCATAAAAGAGAATGTAACCGTCCATTCGGCCATCAGGGTCTATAAAAACCGCTCCATTTAAAGGTGCATAAGATAAATTACGATCTACCCACCTCATTACTGCCTCAAAGAGAGGATGGCCAAAAGAGACAAATTCTACATCAGGATTTTTGAAAGCGGTATCTTTGTCAAATGTGATCTTGGGATAACGCTTTAGTAATGTTCCGTAAGATTTTTTAAAATCTTCCTCCTCGGCTATTTTCTTTATTTCATAAGGGATGGAATCAACAGCTAAAAATCCATCTTTTAACTCTCTGAATTTGCCACCGGCTTTTTCAAATACCTTTTTGAAGAAACTTTCAGTATATTCTGGGATGAGGCGGTGTTCTTTTGCCTGTTGTTGCATTTCTTTAATTCTTGTATAGTCAATAAATCGGGTGGCTAAAGTTTCTGCTAAATTTTCCTTCACCTTCTGGATATATTCTTCATCTACAGTTATCTCTATTTCCTTTAAAATTTCATCAATATTTCTGGCATTGGCGGCAGCTTCTACTAAAAGTTGAGAAAGATTTTTATCTGATAAAACCTCTCCTAAACAGTCAAATACTTTATCAGAGCCTAGTGCCTTCCTTATCTCATCTAATTTTTGGAACAATCTATTTAACACTTTACCTTCTCTTGTATCTTCAGCAACAAGGTTAAACACATATACTTCTTTGGTCTGTCCATAACGGTGGATTCTGCCCATCCTTTGTTCCAATCTATTAGGATTCCAGGGGATGTCGTAATTAACCATAAGGTGGCAAAACTGCAAGTTTATGCCTTCACCTGCAGCTTCAGTGGCTATCAGGATTTGCTTTTCATGTTTAAAAATCTTCTCTGCTTTTACTCTCTCCTGAAGATTCATTCCACCATGAATTGTAATTACAGAATACCCCCATTCTTTAATCTTTTTTTCCAAGTAAGTTAGAGTATCGCGCGATTCTGTAAAGATGATTATCTTCTTATCCTTAGGATCAGTATAAATCTGCTCTAATTCTTTTAGAGATTCCTTAAGTTCTTTTAATTTGAGTTCTTCCTCGTTTTCTATGATTTGTTTTGCTTGATCAATGAGTGAATTTAAAGTTTTTATCTCCTCTTCTAATTCCTCTCTCGTCTCTGCTACACTTAAAGTTTCCCAGATTTCCTCTTCCTTCCACCTCTCTTTTTCACTGAGTTCTTCAACATCTTCAAAATCAAAACTTGTCTCTCTGGAAAGTTTTTCTTTTTCTCCAGATTCTAACAGTTCTTCAAGCCGTTTTTTTCTGCGTTCCAGCGACTTTAAAAGGGCATAAATACTGGAAGCCATTCTCCGCTGTAAAATGACCAAAGCAAAGGCAATGTTTCTCTTTCTATCTTTAGCTAAAGCTAAATTGTATTGAGTTTCAACATATTTAGATAAAGCGTTGTAAAGTTCTTTTTCCCTGGGTGATGCAATACCTAAATTAAAAGTCTTGGTAGTTACATAACGAGGTAAAAATAGAGGCTTACCTTCAAAGTCTTTAAGATCCTCTTTTACTCGCCTTATGAAAAGAGGATTATCTTTATTCTTAATAGATTCATAAACTAACTCTTTTGTGGCAAAAAATCCCGGTTCTAAAAGATCTAAGAAAAGCCTGAAATTTTCAGGATCACCTTTATGAGGAGTAGCTGTTAAAAATAATAAATGGTCTGTAATTTTAGATAAGACCTCTCCTAATTTATAACGGGCGGTTCTATCAATTTTTTCACCATATTTATAAGCACTCATCTTATGAGCCTCATCAACTATAATAAGGTCAAAATAAACAGAAGTTATTGTGGGAAGAATCTCTTCTTGTTTTAAAAAATCCATAGAAGTAATTAACTGATTCTCTCTCATCCATATATTTTCTCCATAAAAAGCATTTAAAGTGTTTCTATCCACAGGGAAAAATTTCTCTTTAAATTTCTCTTCTAATTCTCTTATCCACTGATCCTTCAGATGTCCTGGTGTAACTATCAAAATCCTTTTAACCAAGTGTCTTAATTTTAATTCCTTTATAATTAAACCCGCCATTATAGTTTTCCCAGCACCAGGGTCATCGGCAATTAAAAATCGAATCCTGGGCAGTTTAAGAATATAGCCGTAAACTGCTTCTATCTGATGAGGCAAAGGATCTATCTTAGAAGTATTCATGGCTAATAATGGATCATATAAAGAGGCATACCGATAGCGAGTATTCTCTAAAGCCAGAAACACTTTCCAAGGTTCTTCTGGAAAATTAACATCTGTGCTGATACAAGAAAATTTGGAAATTTCTTTTATGGGTACAAGCTGATCAACGGAAGAGCGAGAAAGAATAGTTATTCCTACAATATGAATATAATCGCCAGCATTTTCTATAAATTTAATCTCGACAGGTTCAGGCCATAAAGGACCCTGAATAATATCTCCTTTTTTAAGTTGTAACTTCATTTTTACGATGTTTTCTTTTTTGTTTCTTCTTCCATTCTTCTATCTCTCTAACGTCAAACCTCCATTGCCTTCTCGGCAGGGTCGGCGGACTGTATAAGGATGAAGTTTAAGGGCTTGGGCTAAATTCTGGACTGTGCAGGTTTCTATAAGTTTTTTCTTCTCGGTCATTCCTTTTTGTTACATATTATAACACTTATTACTTAAGAGACAATGTTTTATATTGCCACTTCTTACATAAAGTCAGAATGATTGAGACAAAGAAGTTATCCCTTTAGAAAAACAATTTGTTTTTAAATATGCCTTACTACTCTTTTTATGCTATATTTTATATTGAATCACGATGAGAGGCTATCC
>JAGGVW010000176.1 GCA_021157805.1 bacterium | reverse complement strand
CCAAGTAAACCTGCCCACAAAGAAATATCCTTAAAGTTATTTATTCCAAGTTTTTGAATATAATAAGGTAAAAAAGGGATGGTGAAATTAAAAGCAATAACAGCAAGTGTTTCAGCAAACCACACAACAAAAATACTTCTTTTCCAGTTTTTCATTGTCTTTCAGTAGTTTAACCCCCGCGGTTAGACCACTCTAACCGCGGGGGTTGTCTCGTTCATTTAATTTAAAGTATAATATATCATAAAGAGCAAGTAAAGATTAAAAGAGGGAGGGAAAAATGATAGAAAATATAAAATGGCTTGGGCATTCAAGTGTTTTAATAGAAAAAGAAGGGAAATTTATTTATGTAGACCCGTGGAAAATAAAAAGGGAAGAAAAGGGGGACTTAATTCTTATAACTCATTCCCATTTTGACCACTGCAGTCCAGATGATATTGAAAAAGTTAAGAAAGATGAAACAATTATAATAGGACCATCTGATGCAGTTACAAAAGTTAAAGGAAATATAAAAGAAATAAAACCAGGAGAAGAAATTGACCTTGAATGGGTAAAAATAAAAGCAATTCCTTCATACAATATAAATAAAAGTTTTCATCCAAAAAGTAATAACTGGGTTGGTTATATAATTCAATTTCCTGAACAATCAATATATATTGCAGGAGATACTGATTTTATCCCTGAAATGAGAGAACTTGAAGTTGATATTGCAATTTTACCTGTTGGAGGAACATATACTATGAATGCAGAGCAAGCAGCAGAAGCAATTAACAATATGAAGGTAAAAGTTGCAATCCCAATTCACTATGGAGATATCGTAGGAAACAAAAATGATGCTGAAAAGTTCGCTTCTTCTGTAAAAAGTGCTAAAGTAAAGATTCTTTCACCTGCATAAATTCTTTAAAAAATTACCTCTTTCCCTGTTTCAGCACTTTTATAAATTCCATCAAGCATCTTTATAACTTCAAGTGATTCTTCTGGCTTCACAGGAACTTCTTTATCCTCTTTTACACATTCAAGAAAAGCTTTTATTTCTTCATGATGAGGTTGAACATCAGGAAGTGTTTCCATTTTTAAATCAATATTCTGTAAAACTCCTTTCCTTTCAGTCGCAAGTTTCCCATCAGGCCATCTTATTCCTGCTTCTGTTCCAAAAAGAGTTGTTGAAAAATCAGAAATTTTCTCCATATTCGCAAGGAAACTACAACTAAGTAAAATAGTGGCTTTATTTTCAAGTTTTATAAATCCTGTCGCAAAATCTTCAACATCGTATGCATCTCTATCCCATTCTCCCCATAATCCTCTAATATCTTTTCTTTTTGCAAGTTTTGTATAAATTTCTCCTTTTACTGAATGAACTTTTGGGCATCCCATAAACCAGTAAGTTAAATCAAGTATGTGAACTCCTATATCAAACATAGGTCCTCCACCAGAAAGTTCCTTTTTTATGAATGTATCTCTTGCTGGTAGATGTCTTCTTCTCAATGCAAAAGCAATAGCATGATAAATTTCTCCAAAAACTCCATCATCAATTAAATCTTTTATAACTTTTGCTTCTTTTCTGAACCTCTGGTGCTGGGCAGCCATCAATTTTTTTCTATTTTTTTTGCTTGCTTCAATCATTCCCTTTACTTCCTCCACACTTAAAGCAAGAGGTTTTTCACATAATACATTTTTTCCAGCATTTAAAGCATCAACTGTAGATTGATAGTGAAATCTATTAGGTGTGCATATATCAACTATGTCTATTTCTTCTATTTCAATTAATTTCTTACAATCATCAAAAATATATTTTATCCCTTCTTCTTCTGCATTTTTTCTTGCCATTTCCGATTTATCAGCAACAGCAATTACTTCAACATCACTTAACTTCCCCCATCCCGGAAGATGAGCCATTCTTGCTATACCACCAAAACCAATAAAACCAATACAATACTTTCCACTTTTCATCTTCTCTCCTTTTTAAAAATCAAAACCAATCCTTACATCAACAGCAATAACTTCTTTTTCTTTTACAATCAGCGGATTTATATCCATTTCTTTTATTTCAGGAAAATCAGATACAAGTTGAGAAATCCTTAAAATTGTCTCTTTAATTTTTTCAGTATCTACTGGTGGAATATTTCTGAAGCCCTTGAATAATTTAGATGCTTTCACCTGGTTAATCATTTCTTCTGCTTCTTTTTCAGTTACAGGAGTAAGAGAAAAAGAAACATCTTTGAAAAGTTCAACATAAATGCCACCAAGTCCGAACATTATAAGGTGTCCAAACTGAATATCTTTATTAACACCGACTATTACTTCTATTCCTTCTTCTATGTATTGCTGTATCTGAATTCCTTCAATCCTTGCATCCTTTTTATATTCTCTTGCAGATTTTATTATTTCTTTATAAGCATTTTCAAATTCTTCTTCTGTTTTTATTCCAACTTTAACTCCACCTGCTTCTGTCTTGTGTATTATATCAGGAGAAACAAGTTTCATAACAATAGGTGCTGACATTTTTTTGAATATTTCCTTTCCTTCTGAAATATCTTTCACAACAAAAGATGATATTGTATTAACCCCATAAAGAGAAAGAATTTCTCTTCCTTCAACATCTCCAGCAATTTTTATACCTTTTTCTTTCATTTCTATTATTTTCTCTTTCACTTTTTCCTTATCAACTTTGAAAATTTTTATTTCTTCTTTTTCTCTTTCAAGATATTTTCTGTAATCACACATTCTCTTAAGAGAAAAAACACATCTTTCCGGAAAAGGATAGTTTGGGATTTTCCCTTCCCCTAATTTTTTCATACCTTCTTCCATTCTCACTCCACCCATAAAACAGCCAACCACTGTTTTATCATGCTTTTCTGAAATTTCAATTACTTTATCAGCAGTTTCTTTAACCTGTGTGACAACCTGGGGAGTGAGAATACATATTACCCCATTTACACTTTCATCAGAAAGAACAATATCTAATGCTTTACCATAATTTTCAGCATTAACATCTCCAAGAGCATCTACAGGATTATGAGTATTTGCCGCTGGTGGAAGAAATGATTTCAATTTTTCCTGCGTCTCTTCTGAAATTTCTGCAAGATGTAATCCATTTTTCTCTATTGCATCAACAGCCATAACTGAAGGACCACCTGCATTTGTAACAATTGCTATTTTATCTCCTTTTATAAGCGGCTGATATGAAAAAACTATTGCGTAATCAAAAAGTTCCTCAACTGAATATGCTCTTATAACTCCTGCTTTTTTAAAAGCAGACTCAAAAGCAATGTCTGAACCAGCAATACTTCCAGTATGAGAACTTACTGCTTTACTCCCCATCTCTGTCCTACCTGATTTTACAACTATAACTGGTTTTTTCTTTGAAACATCTTTTGCCACTTCAATAAATTTTTTACCATCTTCAATCCCTTCAAGATAGAGTAAAATTACATTCGTATCAGCATCTTCACCAAATTCCTTAATTAAATCTATTTCTGAAACATCACATTTATTACCAAAACTTACAAATTTGGAAAGCCCTATATTTTCCTTTATTGCCCAGTCAAGAACTGCAGTTCCAAGAGCACCTGATTGGGTTATAAATGCAATCTTACCTGGTTGTGGGATATCAAAAGCAAAAGAAGCATTCAGTTTATTAATAGGGTCTATTACCCCAAGACAGTTGGGTCCAACAAGTCGCATATTATATTTTTTGACAATCTCTTTTAAATTTTCTTCTCTTTTTTTACCTTCCTCTCCTGCCTCTTTAAAACCAGCACTTATTACAATTAACCCTGAAACACCTTTTTTCCCGCATTCTTCAGCAACATCACATACAAACTTTGCTGGAATAACAATAACTGCAAGTTCAACTTTTTCTTCTATTTCAGAAACACTTTTATAACATTTAAGACCAAGAATTTCCTCTGCCTTTGGATTTACGGGAAAAACTTTCCCTTTATATCCGCCATAAATTATATTTTTAAGAATTTTAAATCCGAGTTTTCCAGAATTTGTTGAAGCACCTATAAGAGCAACACTTTCTGGATTAAAAAATTGTTTTAACATTTTTACCCTCCGATTTTATTTTTATTGGCTTCTATTTTTAGTTTTAACTACATGAAAAGTTATACAAAAAATTTTATTCCTTAACCATCTACCCTGTCAAATTTCCAATTACATTAAAACATAAATGCTCTAGTGCTCTATTTATTTTGAGGATATTTTTTAAAAAACTTACCTATTACATTTATCTGATTATCTGATAGAAAAATCATATTTTCCTTTCCCAATATCAAATTGCCTGTTATGCTGCTGGAATTCAAAAAGTAGAAATACCCTTTTCTATTAAATAGATTACTTCTTTTTCTCTTTCCATTTTAAAATTTTAAAAATCTGTTCTGATTTAATTTTCAAAAAACTTTTTCCCTTTTTCATCGCTTCTTCTTTTGAAACTACTGCTGGAAGAATACTGAAAACAACAATTTTCTCTGAATTAAATTTCTTATAAACTTTCTCATCCACCTCCCCTGCAAAAACAACAAGATGAATATTGTATTTTTCAGAAAATGAAAAAATTCTACTTAATGACTTCCCATAAAATGTTTGAGTATCAACTTTTCCTTCACCTGTTATAACAATATCTGCTTTTCTAATTTTTTCTTCAAATTTCCCTGTATTTAAGATAAAATCTATTCCTGAAGTAATTTTGGCATTCAAAAAAGAAATAAAACCAGCACAAATTCCACCAGCTGCCCCACTCCCTTCAATTTTACTTATATCTTTTCCTGTATATTTTTTTATAATTTTTGCATAGTTTCTCAATCCCCTATCCAGAAACTCAATTTCTTTTTCCCCTGCTCCTTTTTGAGCAGCATAAACATAGGAAGCACCTTTCTTTCCATAAAGAGGATTTTTTACATCTGAAAGGATTACAAATTCACATTTTTTTATTCTTTCGCTTAATCCAGAAGTATCAACTTTTGAAATTTCAAAAAGGTCTTTACCCTTCCCTGGATAAATTTTTCTTCCTTTTCTGTCAGTGAATTTTATCCCGAAAGCGCTTAAAGCCCCTATCCCTCCATCATTTGTTGCACTTCCTCCAACACATAGATATATTTTTTTACAATTAGAAAAAACCGCATCTTTAATAATTTCTCCTGTGCCAAAAGTTGTTGTCCAAAGAGGGTTTTTCTCATTTTCATCAAGTAATATAAGTCCTGATGCTTTTGCCATTTCAACAAAAGCAACTTTTTCCTTTTTAAGGTATTTTGCTTTTATCTTTCTTCCAAGAGGGTCCGAAACAATAACCTCTTTATATCTTCCACCAATCAATCTTTTTATAACTTCAATTGTTCCTTCTCCACCATCAGCAAGAGGGAAAGAAATAACTTTTGCTTTCGGGACTATTTTCATACAAACTTTTTTAACAACTTCTGTCGCTTCAACTGAACTCATTGAGCCCTTGAAAGAATCCATTGCAATGATAATTTTCATTTTATATATCCTATATAATTAAGATTTCTATATTTTTCTTCAAAATCAAGTCCATATCCAACAACAAATTTATCAGGTATTTTAAAACCAGAATAATCAATTTTTAATTTACATTTTATCTTTTTCTTCTTTACAATCAAAGCACAAGTTTTAATAACTGCTGGATTTTCTTTTTCAATTCTTTTTACTATTTCATTAAGAGTACCTCCAGTATCAACAATATCCTCAACAATTATTACATTTTTCCCTTTTAATGAAAGTGAATTTAAAAACTCAATTTTCAATTTTCCTTTTTCTTTACCTTTATAACTTGAAACTTTTATAAAATCACATTCAACAGGTAATGAAATTTCTCTTATCAGGTCTGAAAGAAAAATAAAAGAACCTTTAAGAATACCTACCATTATTATTTCTTTCTCGGCAAAATCCTTTTCTATTCTCTCCGCTATTTCTTTTATTTTCCTCTTTATTTCACTTTTTGATATAATTTTTTTTATCATCTTTATTTTGTTTTTGTATTTTCTTCAGATTTTCAATTGCTGGCTTACAATTCTGTTTTATATTCAGTGCTTTTTGGGGATTTCTCACAATTAAATATATATCATCCCAAACAAAAGGGTTGAAAAGAGAATTGAAATAAACAATGAAAACAGAAAGAGAAACTATAATTATACTTCTTCTATCTCCAAATATTTCAGTATTTACTAAGTTTTTCACATTTTTAATTAATTGGTAAAAAGCAAACTTTAACAGCCAATTTTACCTCCAGCTTGGAGGAAGAACTTTTCTATTATCTTTATATATAACTCTACCTCTTCTATCAAACTTTATTGAACCTTTCTTATAGTAATACCATATTTCTTCACCTGTTCTCTTTTTCTCTATCTCTTCAGGATTTCCAATAAGGTTTTCAACATCTTCTTTATACATTCCTCTTTTTATCTGTTCCCATTTTTCTTTCGTTGGTGGAAGTGTAGAAGCCGGCTGGACATATAACTGAAGATTTCTCACCACTTTTCTAATTTCAGAATCAAACTTCTTTATTTCTTCAATTTCTTCCTTTATTTCTTTTATCTCTTTTTCAATTTCTTCAATCTTTTCAATTATATATTCAATAGATGTCTCAGTTGAAGTGAATTCTTTAAGATTTGAATTTTCAGAATAGGCAAAAAGAAAAAACATAGAAACAAATAATACAAATAGATTAAATGTTTTCATTTCTCTCCCCTCTTAAAATTTCTTCAATTTTTCTTTTTTCAATTTTTTCAATTATAACATCTGCTTTTTTAAGTTTATCATACTCTTGAGTAGATGCAACTGCAATACAAAAAAGACCTGCTTTTTTTGCTGCTTCTATACCAACCTCTGAATCCTCAAAAACAACTACATTTTCTTTTTTCAAGCCCATTAATTTTACCACCTTTTCATATATATCAGATGCTGGTTTCGGATTTTCAACATCTTCTCTTGCAACAAAAAAGTCAAAAAACTTTATTAAGTTAGAATATTCCAGAACACTCTTTACAAAGACCTTTTTTGAATTTGAAGCAGCAGCAATCTTTAATTTCTTTTCTTTTAAAAATTCTATTGTTTCAAAAACACCATTAAAGATATTTATTCCATTTTTTATTATCTCAAGGAAATATTTTCCTTTTTCTTTACAAAGTTTATCAATATCCAAATTTTCTGGTATCTTTCCTTTACTCTTCAAGTGGAGTAAAAAT
>JAGGVW010000230.1 GCA_021157805.1 bacterium | reverse complement strand
TAGGAATTGACTGTGGTAATTCATATGTTAAGATTGGTTTTTTTGAAGGAGAGAAATTAAAAAATATATTGAAATTTTCTTCTGTTGATATTCAAAAATTCAGAATTCCTTCTGAATTAAAGAAATTAGAAATTGAATTTATTGCTATAGCAAGTGTTTCCCATTCTGTATCTAAAAGAATTGAAGAAATTTTTTCTTCTTTCTTAAAGAAAGAAATATTAAAAATCAAACCGCAGGATTGTAATATTCCCCTCAATATAAAAAATAAAGAAACCGTTGGAGTTGATAGAGTTCTGAATTGCAAAGCGGCATCTGTCCTTTATGAAAAACCATGTATTGTGGTTGACATCGGAACTGCCATTACAATAGATATTGTTAATAAAAAAGGGGATTTTGCAGGAGGAGTAATTTTACCGGGTCCTGAGTTATGGATTAAATCACTTAAAACAACCTCACTGATAAAGAGTCCTTCTTTACTTAAGAAAAATATTTTAATCGGGAAAAAAACAGATGAATGCATAACATCGGGGATTAACAATGGAATATCCGGAGCAATTGAAAATATAGTGGAAAAATTAAAGAAATCTTATAAGAATCCTGTTGTCATTCTAACAGGTGGATGGTGTGATTATTATTCAAAAAAGATAAAAATTAAAAAAAGAATTAGAAAATATTTAACTCTGGAAGGAATAAATATTGTGGTTAATGAGAGATGGAAGAAAAATTTATAAATGGAGAAAAGGTATATATTTTTGATGAATTAACATCCACAATGGATTTAGCAGATGAACTTATAACACAGAATAAAACTGATGTAGTTGTTGCTAAAAAACAAACGAAGGGAAGGGGAAGGTATGGAAGAAAATGGTATTCAGAAGAAGGTGGGCTTTATTTTTCTTTCATTGAAAAAAACGGGAGAAATGACTTTTTATCGGAAATTGTTGCTTTTTCAATAGTTAAAACATTACAGGAATATAGAATAAATTGTAAAATAAAGTTCCCAAATGATATAATATACAGGAATAAGAAAATTGCTGGAATTTTGATAGAAAAAAAAGGAGAAGTTTATATCATAGGAATAGGAATAAATGTTAACAATGAGATCAATGAAGAAATAAATGGTATTTCAATGAAGGAGATACTTAAAAGAGAAATTAAAATTGAAAAAGTTCTTGAAAAGTTTTTAATTATATATAAACTTAACAGAGAGGAATTTCAAAAAAATAAAAGGTTCTATCTCAAAAAATGGAGTGATTTTTTACAAAAATGAGTGAGTCACTTTATAATATTATCTACATAGTAATTTTAATTGCCCTTTCTGCATTTTTTTCTGCTTCTGAAGCTGCTTTTATATCTTTAAATAAGTATCATATCCAAAAGTTAATAGAGATAAACAGAAGAAGAGCATCACAACTTGAATACTGGATAAAACATCCCAGAAAAATTTTAATTACCACTCTTGTTGGAAATAATATTGTCAACATTCTTGCTTCAATTATTGCTGCAATCTTATCAAACAGAGTTTTTCATAAAACAAGTATCGCTTTAATTACAGGAATTATGACTTTTATCATCCTTGTTTTCGCTGAAATTATCCCAAAATCTCTTGCTAAAAAACACTGTGAAAAAGTAGCAACATGGGCTTATTATCCAATCCGTTTCTTTTCTATTCTCTTAACACCTGTTATAAAATTTCTCATTTTCTTTGCGAATTTTTTTGTTGTGCCTTTTGGAGAGAAAATAGATACAATTATTCCAATTATTACAGAAGAAGATGTAAAGGCAATGATTACTGCTGGAGAAGAAGAAGGAGTTATTGAGGAAGAAGAAAAAGAGATGATACATAGTATTTTTGAATTTGGAGATAAAATGGTTAAAGAAATTATGACTCCAAGAGTTGAGATTGTAGGTGTGGAAGAAAACACAAAAATTGAAGATGTATTAAAGATTATCGCAAAAGAAGGATATTCGCGACTTCCTGTTTATAAAGAAAATATTGATAAAGTAACAGGAATTATAATAATAAAAGATATTGTAGCCAGAATAAATAAAAGAAATTCTGATAATTTAAAAGCAAAGGATTTAATGAGAGATGTTTATTTTGTCCCTGAAACAAAAAAGGTAATTGAACTTTTGAGAGAATTACAGATAAAAAAATTGCAGATGGCAATTGTTGTTGATGAATATGGTGGAACTGCAGGGCTTGTTACTATGGAGGACCTTGTTGAGGAGATAGTAGGAGAAATTTCTGATGAGTATAAAAAAGACACAAGAGATTATCATAAATTACCTGATGGAACATTTCTTGTTGAAGGAAGTATGGAAATTGAAAAATTTGAAGATGTTTTTGATTTCAAATTACCTGAAAATATAGAAGTTGAAACTATTGCCGGGTTTATCCTTGACTATCTTGGAAAATTTCCCAAAAAAGGTGAGAAGTTTACATTTAATAATTTTGAATTTACAATTCAAGATGCAGACGAGAAGAAAATAAAATGGATAAAAGTAAAAAAAGTGGAAGGAGAAGAAAATGGCAGAGGAAGAGATAAGAAAACAGAGAATGGAAAAACTGGAAATACTGAAAAATAAGAACATTGAACCTTATGGCAGAAAATATGAAAAGGTAAAAATAAAAAATATAGGAGAAAAAGGTGATGTTAAAACAGCAGGAAGAATTATTGCTTTGAGAAAACATGGGGGGGCTTCTTTTGCTGATATAGTTGATACAGAAGGGAAAATACAACTTTATTTTAAAAAAAATATAATAGGCAAAGAAAAATCCGAAATATTTAAAGAAATTGATATAGGTGATTTTATAGGAGTTGAAGGAGAAATTTTTAAAACAAAAACAGGGGAAAAAACAATTCTTGTAAAAAATTTTACAGTTCTTTCAAAATCGCTAAAGCCCCTTCCTGAAAAATGGCATGGATTGAGAGATATTGAAATAAGATTTAGAAAGAGATACCTTGACCTTTTGATGAATAAAGAAGTTAGAGAAAAATTTATAAAAAGAACAAAAATAATTCAATTTATAAGAAAATATTTAAATGACCTTGGTTTTCTTGAAGTTGAAACTCCTATGATGCATCCAATTCCAGGCGGAGCAGAGGCAAAACCATTTATTACTTATCATAATACTCTTGAAATGAACTTATATTTAAGAATTGCTCCTGAACTTTACCTCAAAAGATTACTTGTTGGGAATTTTGAAAAAATATATGAAATTAACAGGTCTTTTAGAAACGAAGGAATATCTCCTTTACATAATCCTGAATTTACAATGCTTGAATTATATTCTGCTTATGGTGATTATAAGGAAATGATGGAAATAACAGAAAATTTACTCATTACTCTTGTAAAAAATCTTTATGATAAATTGAAAATTACATATCAGGGAAAAGAAATTGATTTTTCTTTACCCTGGGAAAAAATAACCTGGAGTGATGTTTTCAAAAAAGTAGGAATTACCAACTGGAAAGATATAACCTGTGTCAAAGAGAAAATAAATGACTTCCAACTTGAAATTGAAGAGGAAAAACAAAATAACCTTTTTGAACTTCTTGATTTTATTTTCAAGAAAAAAATTCAACCAGACCTTATAAATCCAACTTTTGTAATTGATTATCCTGTAGAAATTTCTCCTCTTGCAAAATCAAAAAAAGATAATTCTGAAATAACTGAAAGATTTGAACTCTTTATAGGCGGACTTGAAGTGGCAAATGCATATTCTGAATTAAATGACCCTATTGAGCAATATGCAAGATTTTATGAGAAAGCAAAAGGGGATAAAGAAAAAATTGATTTTGATTATATTGAAGCACTTGAATATGGAATGCCACCTGCAGGTGGACTTGGAATAGGAATTGACCGACTTGTTATGATATTAACAGATAGTCCTTCAATCAGAGAGGTAATACTATTTCCTCTTCTAAGACCTAAAAAATGAGTTCAAAGAAAATTCTTAAAGCAGTTTCCATCATTTCAATAGGAACAATAATTTCCCGCATTTTTGGACTTTTCAGAGAAATAACAAGTGCTAATTTTTTTGGAACAACTTTTATATATGATGCTTTCCTTATTGCTTTTATGATACCAAATTTTTTTAGAGGAATAGTTGCTGAAGGCGCTTTAAATTCTGCTTTCATCCCTGTTTTTACAGAATACACAACAGATGGAGAAAAGAAGAAAGAAGCAAATAAAGTTATAAATTTATGTTTTACATCTTCCATCATTATTACTCTTTCACTTCTTTTTATAATTTATATTTTAAGTTCTTTTATCCCTCATTTTCTTTCTCTTCAATCAAAATGGTTCTGGGTATGGACACTTCTTAAATTTACTTTTCCTTATCTCATCTTTATTTCTCTCACTTCTTTGAATATGGGAATTTTAAATGTCCACAAAAAATTTTTACTCCCTTCATTTTCCCCTATAATACTTGACATTTTCTGGATTGGCTCTCTTTTTCTACTTCTGCCACTTTTTGGAAATTCACTTAATGAGAGAATTTTTGGTTTATGTTTTGGAATAATTGGCGGAGGTCTTTTTCAATTTCTCTATCTTCTCCCCATTATTAAAAAAATTGGGTATTCTTACAAACTGGATTTCAATTTTTCCCATCCCGCTATAAGAAAAATGGGGAGGCTAATTCTACCTGTTGTTGCCGGTGTTGCCGTTGTCCCAGTAAACTTACTTGTTGATTATTCTCTTGCAGGGACTTTATTCAATGGTGCTGTTTCTGGTTTATGGTATGCAACAAGAATATTCCAACTTCCACTCGGTGTTTTTGCTATTTCAATTTCTACTGCTTCTCTACCTTATTTTTCAGAAAATATAGTAACAAAAAATTTTGAACAATTTAAAGAAAACTTTTATTTTGCAATGAAATTATTATTCTTTATACTT
>JAGGVW010000257.1 GCA_021157805.1 bacterium | reverse complement strand
CTTAAAAAATATTTATCAAGTGCATCAGAAAGTCCCATAAATATAACTACTGAATTTTTATATCCTCTCCCAACCCTTCCTGCTCTCTGCCAGGTGCTTGTAATACTTCCTGGGTAACCAAAAAGAATGCAGGTATCAAGAGAGCCGACATCAATTCCAAGTTCTAAAGCACTTGTTGCTATCACTCCTTTGAGAGTTCCTTCAAAAAGTTTCTTTTCTATTTCTCTTCTTTCTTCTGGAAGATATCCTGCTCTGTATGCGGAAATTACATTCTTTAAAGAAAAATTTTTTCTTCCCCACATTTGTAAAAGTTCTGCTGATTTTCTGCTATTTGTAAAAACGATTGTTGAGAGATTGTTTTCAATGCATTTCTTCAGTAAACTTATTGCCTGTGTATATGGTGATTTATCATAAGTATCCCAGAAAATAAAATATCTTTTTCCTGAAGGTGCAGTATTCTTTTTTACAGCATAAAAATCAAGCCCTGCTAACTCTTTAGCAAATTTTTCAGGGTTTTTAATGGTTGCAGAAGAAAGAATAAAATATGGTCGCGAACCATAACTTTCACAAATTCTTCTTAACCTTCTTATTACATGAGAGACATTTGAACCAAAAACACCTCTATAAGTATGAACTTCATCAATTACAACAAAAGAAAGATTTGAAAGAAATTTTCTCCATATATGATGGAAAGGTAAAATTCCTATATGGAGCATATCAGGATTTGTAAGAATAATTGATGGGAATTTCCTTTTTATTTTCTTCCTTATATTTTCTGGTGTATCTCCATCATATATTTCTGATGTTATTGAAGGAATTTTCTGACGTATTTTCCTTAATTTTTTCAACTGGTCCTGAGTTAATGCTTTTGTTGGAAATATGTAAAGTGCTTTAATTTCTGGATTTTTTAAAATTTCGTTTATTATGAATGTATTATAGATAAATGTTTTACCACTTCCTGTTGGTGTTGTAATTATTATATTTTTCCCTTCCTGTAATTTTTCAATTCCTTCTTTCTGATGAAGAAATATTTTTTCAATTCCTTCTTTTTTATA
This sequence comes from bacterium, assembly GCA_021157805.1. Next base: position 1,697 of record JAGGVW010000257.1, on the reverse strand, counting down.
GTAATTTCTTATCAATGGCTTTATGAATTCAGGAATAGGGTATTTTTTCCCTTTTTTTTCTTCAATAATCTTTGAATATACAATAAATTCCTTTAGTTCAGAGTTTTTAAGATAATTTAAAAATTTTAAGAATTTATCCATATAGTTAACTAACAAAAAAACTATGAGGGCTTATTTTATGTCCTCTTAAAAATTCAGATGTTTTCATTTTTCTTTTTCCTTCTATCTGGATTTCTTTTATTTTAATTGTTCCTTCACCGCAGGCAACTTCAATAAAGTCATTCCCTATTTCAATTATCTCTCCACCTTTTCCAGATTTTTCTTTCTCTTTCCCTATCTCACTTTTGAAAATTTTAATTAACTTTTTCCCTTTTTCTGTCTCAATGTAAGTAAAAGCAGTAGGCCATTCTACAACTCCCCTGATTAAATTATAAATTTCTATTGCTTTTTTATCCCATATTATTTTCCCATCTTCTTTCTTTAATTTTCTTGCATAAGATGGTTTGCCTTCCTGTTTCCTCCCTTTTTCACCTTTTTTTATTTTTTCAATTGCCTCTATCAAAATTTCACCAGAGGCAATGGAAAGACGATTTTTTAAAGTTATTGCATCATCATCCGGGAGAACAGGAAATTTTTTCTGTAATATTATTTCTCCTTCATCAATTTTTTCATTCATTTTTATTACAGTTATTCCTGTTTCCTTCTCTCCATTTATCAAAGTCCATTCAATAGGTGCTGCCCCTCTATATTTTGGAAGAAGAGAAGGGTGCAGATTTAAACAACATAATCCGGGTATTTTTATAATTTCAAAAGGTAGTTTTTTCCCATAGGAGATAAGAACAATTAAATCAGGATTTAAGGATTTTAATCTGGAAATAAAATCATAGTCAAATATTTCAGGAGTAAATACATTAATACCATTTTCTTCTGCCCATTTTTTAACAGGTGTAGGCAGCAGTTTTAACCCTCTTCCTTTTGGCTTATCCGGTGCAGTTACTACAGCAAGCAAGTCAAAATTTTTTTTAATTTCAGATAAAGAGGGAATTCCAAATTCATCACTTCCAAAAAAAATTACTTTCATTTGGTAAAAATTAGTGAAGCAGAAGCAACTATTCCTGAATCAGTTCCAAGACCAGCAGGAACAACTTTTATATTTTCTGCTAATATTTTCATACTTCTTTCTTTTATTGTTTTTTCCACTGTATCAAATAAAATTTTCCCTGCCTGAGATATTCCACCACCAATTACAATAACATCAGGATTTAAAAGATTTACAAGAGATGTAAACATTGCTCCAAGGCAGATTCCAACATCTATCCATATATCTTTTGCAATTTCATCTCCCTGTTTGTATGCATCTGAAATTATTTTTGGAGTTATATTTTCAATTTTCCCATCAGCAAGTTCTAATATTTTTGTTTTTTTCCCTTCTTTAATTGCTTTTACTGCTCTTTCAACAATATAATCCCTTCCAACAAATCTTTCAATGCATCCAAAGTTGCCACATTTACATTTTGGGCCTTTATAATCAATTGTTATATGTCCTATTTCAACTGCTGAATATTTCCCACCTCTTAAAAGTTTTCCATCTTTTACAATCCCCCCACCAAGTCCTGTTCCAAGAGTTATACATATCATTGTATTTGAACCTTTACCTGCTCCAAAAAGATATTCTCCCCATGCAATAGTATTAACAT
>JAGGVW010000228.1 GCA_021157805.1 bacterium | reverse complement strand
ATATAAAAACTATTCTTTCTTCTTATCAAACATCTTTAAAAGTTCAAGAGGTATTGGAAAAACAAGTGTTGAATTTTTTTCTGTTGCTATTTCTGCTGCTGTCTGGAAAAATCTCAATTGCACTGCAACAGGACTTTGAGAAAGAATTTCTGCTGCCTTTTTTAATTTTTCTGATGCCTGTAGTTCTCCTTCAGCATTTATAACTCTTGCTCTTCGGTCTCTTTCCACTTCTGCCTGCCTTGCCATTGCTCTTTTCATACTATCTGGAAGTTCAACTTCTTTTATTTCAACTATGCTTACTTTTACTCCCCATGGGTCTGTCTGTTCATCTATAATTTGCTGTAACCTCTGATTTATTTTTTCTCTTTCAGCAAGTATTTCGTCAAGTTCAAGTTGTCCTGAAACTCCTCTCAAGGTTGTCTGTGCTATCTGCATTGTCGCCATTTGATAATTCTCAACTTCAACAATTGCTTTATTCGGGTCCATAACTCTGAAATAAACAACAGCATTTATTTTTATCGGAACATTATCTTTTGTCATAACTTCCTGAGGTGTGACATCAAATGTTACGGTTCTTAAACTTACTTTTATCATCCTTTCAATTATAGGTATGATAAAGAAAAGACCTGGACCTCTTGCACCTACCAATCTTCCGAGACGAAATATAACTCCTCTTTCATACTCATTGACAACTTTGATGGAATTAGCAAGCAAAATAAACACAAAAAAACCTAAAACTAACCATCCCATAACTCCCTCCTTTTTTAATGTTTAGTTCTACAAAAAATCTTTTAACTTTGTTTTAATTCTATCACACACTTTTTTTCTGGTCAATTTGACGAAATTTTAAAAAGGGGAAGAAAAAAGAAATTTAAATTTGAAATAATTTTTAAATTTTGAGTTGTCAAAAAAACTCTGTTTGCTTTCAGGGAATTTTCTGTCTTTTATTTTTATTTTTTTTCTAAAATATTTTAATAGAACTGAATTTTTTTCTTTCATAAGATGATTATCAGATGTGAAATTAAATATATTAAATTTTTCTGTTTCTTTTTCAATTATAGTTTTTATTCCTCTAACAAGGTCTCTATAATCAACAAAATTCCAAAGTTCCCCCCCTTCTCTATAACCCTTATCATTTTTTATCAAATCCATTCTGAATTCATAAGTATTCTTTGTTTTTGTAATAACAGAACCCAATCTTAATACAATAATTGAAAAGTTAGAAATTTTACTATAATGATAGAGTAATTTTTCAACTACTGATTTACTCATTCCATAATGGTCAACTGTTTTTTCAGGATGTTTTTCATCAATTGGAAGATAATCGGGTAAAACTCCTGTATTTGGAAGTCCATAAACACAAACAGAACTGAAAAAAATAAATTTTTTTAAGTTAGTATTTTTATAATACTGGAGTAAATTAAGAGTGGAAAAAAAATTTACTCTATATATATTCTGAATTTTTTCAGGAAGTCCTACAGAAGCCATATGAACCAGAATATCAATATTTTCTGGTAAATTTTTTAACTGCTTTTCATCTGTTAAATCAACCTTGAAAAAATTATTTTTCCTTTTACTTTTTATATCTGTAAGATAAATTGTCCCGTTGAAAATTTTTTTAAAATAATCAATAAATCCATCACTTCCAATATTGCCTTCACTTCCAGTTATAAGGATTTTCATTATTGTTTATTTTTTCGTTGAAAGATATTCAATTATACTTTTTGCTGCTTTTTTCCCCATTCCCATCGCACTTATAACTGTTGCTGCTCCTGTTGCTATATCCCCGCCTGCAAAAATTCCAGGAACATTTGTTTCACAGGTTTCTGGATTAACTTCAATATTTCCTTTTCGGCCTGTTTTTAATTTTTTATAAGTTTGTGGTATAAGTGGACTGGGTTTCTGCCCTATCGCAACAATAACCGTATCAAATGGTAAAATCTCCTCACTTTTAGGAATTGGAACAGGTCTTCTTCTTCCACTTTCATCCGGTTGACCAAGTTTATTATGTATTACTTTTATCCCTTTTACATATCCATTTTCATCCCCTATTATTTCAATTGGTTGAACCAGAAAGATAAATTTTATGCCCTCTTCCACTGCATTTTCATATTCTTCTCTTCTTGCTGGCATTTCCTTTTCAGTTCTTCTATAAAGGACAGCAACTTCATCTGCTCCCAATCTTAATGAACTCCTTGCCGAATCCATTGCTACATTTCCACCTCCTATGACAGCAACTTTTTTGCCGACCATAACAGGAGTATCGTATTCTGGGAAATTGTACCCTTTCATCAAATTAACTCTTGTAAGAAACTCATTTGCTGAATAAACTCTTAATAAATTTTCTCCAGGAATACCCATAAAGGAAGGAAGCCCTGCTCCCGTACCAACAAATATTGCATTGTATCCCTGGCTAAAAAGGTCTTCAATCGTAAGTGTTTTCCCAATAATTATATCAGTTTTTATCTCAACTCCTAATTTTTTAAGAAAATTAATTTCTTTAAAAACAATTGACTTTGGAAGACGAAATTCAGGTATTCCATAAGTTAAAACTCCACCTGGTAAGTGTAGTGCTTCAAATATAGTAACTTTTAATCCACATTTTGCAAGTTCTGAAGCACAGGTTAATCCAGCAGGACCAGAACCAATAATTGCTACTTTTTTCCCTTTTAGTTCCTTTCTATCCTCAGAGTGATATTTATATACCTGTTTTCCATAGTCAGCAGCAAATCTTTCAAGTTTTCCTATTGCAATTGGTTTTCCGATTTTGTTAAGTGTACATACGCGTTCACACTGTGTTTCTTGAGGACAAACTCTTCCACATATAGCAGGAAGTAAATTTTTATCATAAATTACTTCAAGTGCTTTATGCACTTCTCCTTTTTGTAGTT
>JAGGVW010000248.1 GCA_021157805.1 bacterium | reverse complement strand
GACAAAAATTACTACAAAAACAGAAAGAAAGAGAAGAAAAGAAAAAACAAAAAGAAGAAAGAAAAAAACAATTACAACTATCCAGACAACAAAAAGAACAACTCAGACAGCAGAAAAAAGAAAAACTACTTGCCTTATTAGAAGAAATAAAAAGGGAAAAAGAAAGAAAGAATCTTATTGAAAAACTTGAGAAAGAAAAAGCGAAAGAATTAAAACTTGCTTTAATTCAGACAAAGAAAGAATTAAAGAAGAAAGTTCCTGAAAAGAAAAGAGAAGAAAAAGTTAAACCAATAAAGAAGATACCGAAAAAATTAGGAATAGAAAAGGCAAAAAGAAAAGAAAAGAAGAGAGTTACTGCCTCTATCATCCCAATTATAAACAGAGCAACCGAACTGGATAAAGAAGCAAAAAGTAAAGTATTGTCAACTCAGAAAGAAATATCAAAATACATAAAGACAGAAATAACTAAAATAAAGAAAGGCAAACCAGAAAAAGCAAAAGGTATTCCTGAAAGGAAAAAAGTTGTCAAAAAACCAGCCAGAAAAGCAATCCCAACTATTGCTGGTGGTTATAAAGAGAGATTTAACATAGGGGAATTCTTAAGGAAAAATGCATTTAAATTTGTCTTTTTATTATTACTTATCGGATGGTTTATTGAATTATTTTTACTTGCTTCTCGTTTAAAATCACCACAGGCACGTTTAAAAATGATCGTTGGAGAAGAAATTACAGAAACTAAAAAAACACCGACTAAAAAAACAGAAGAGAAAGAAATTGCTGAATCAACTCTTCTTGCAAAGAAAAAAATTCCAATAAACATAGAAGGAGAAAGGGACCCATTTTCGTCTGGAAAACTGACAATGGAAGTTATGAAAAAACTAAAACCAACAAATATAGTCCTTACCAGAGAGCCAGAAGTTATAACAATTGTCAAAAAACCAAAAGTCATAAGTATATTAAAAAAAGCAACTCTTATGAAACCAGAAAAAACATCAATTATTTCAAAACCAAAGAAACCATCTCCTTACATTGTCTCAAAAGAAACAGAACTTTCTGCTATTGGAAAACCAACAAAACCACCTGTTTCTCCAATTATAATTCCAAAAGGAAAATGCAATTTAATTTATAGAGGAAGGATGATATTTAATGGAATGGAATACTTCTTCATTGAAGGAGAAAAGAGAACATATAGAGTTACTATAGGAGATATGGTGGAAGGGTTTAAAATATTAAGAAAAGAAAAGAGGAAATTGGTCCTTTCTAAAAATGGAATAATATATGAAATTAACACTTATTAAGTTGACTTTTTTCATTATAGCAGTTAAAATAAAAGAGAGGGAAAAATGAATAGAAAAATATTAAATTTTGTTGTGTTATTTTCTTTAATAATTTCATTTCTTACATATGCGAAAATAGATAGACAGAAACTTGACGAAAAATACAGAAAAGCGATTTCTTACTATTATGATAAAGATTACGCTGAAGCAATTGCTATATTTAAAGAAATACAGGCAGAAGATCCAACTTATAGGACTTCCCAGATAAGAAGATATATAAGAGTTGCAGAAGGTCGGCTTGGAAGAATGGGTGTTAAGAAAAAGTTTGTTGTTGGAGAACCAAGAGTAAAAGAAGTTAAAATAAAAAAAGAAGGGGAACTTGAAGCACTTGCAAGAGAATCTCAAAGAGTTTTACTTGACACTTATCAGTTTTTCTCTGATGCAGGTAAAAAATATTCTATATCTGATTTTGATATGACAACTCCTGAAAGCACTTTAAGGATGGCAAAAACCGCTTATGATAAAAAACAATATCCAGAGACAATACGACTTGCAAATAAAGCAAGATTACAACTTGAAGACCTTATTCAGAAAAAAGTGCAGGAGAAAAAAATTGTCTCCTTGGGCAAAATAGGGCAGACACCTGTAACACTGAATCTTACAGATGCTGACCTTGAACAAACATTAAAACTTATATATGACTTGACAGGTGCAAATATTGTTTTAAGTAAAGGGATTAAAGGAAGAGTAACAATAAATGTAAAAGACCTTCCACTTAAAAGAGTTCTTGACCTTATATGTGAAGCAAATCATTTAAAATATCTTGAAGATAACGGAGTTATTAAAATTATGACAGAGGAAGAATTTAACAAAAAAGCAGAGGTTGTAAAAGCACAAAACAGAAGGGTATTTAAAATTTTATATGGAGATGCAAACTCAATAGCAAAATCACTGAGAGATACATTTAAAACAGACAGAATTATTGCAGACCCAAGAACAAACTCAATAATTATGGATATAGAAAACCCAACTACAGCACAGAGAATAGAAGAAGCAATTTCAATGCTTGATTCTCCGATATCACAGGTTTTAATTGAAGCAAAACTTATAGAAATTAGAACATCTTCTGAAAGTTTACTTGCAATTGACTGGCTTATATCTTCCCGGCTTGTAGATGTTATTAATGGGACTTTAACAGGACCAAGATTTGGAGATAATCCTGCTTTTACTCCAGGAGATACCACAACTCTTCCAAGTGGGTTTTCTTTTGGGGTAACAAACAAAGATGTTAATACTTTAATTTCTGCTCTTGCCACTCAGGGTGATGTAAAACTTATTCAAGCACCAAAAATTACCTGCCTTAATGGAACAAATGCTTTGATAAGTGTTACCCAAAATTATCCATACATTATCCCTGAATATGAAGAAACATATAATCCCCAGACAGGTGCAAGAACAGGGACAAAGCAAACGGTTACTGTCTATGAAGAAGAAGTGGGAACAGAATTTGAAATTACTCCTATAATTCAAACAAATAGAAGTGTATTTTTAAATCTAAATATTTATGACTCACGACTTGTTGAAGTAAAAAAATTGAGTGCAATAGCAGCAGGACAACACTATGAAACAGAACAACCAATTATCTCTTCAAGAGAAACAACCCAAAGTGTAACTCTTTTTGATGGGCAAACACTTATTATAGGAGGACTAATACAGAGTAGAGAGGAAAAAATTGAAACAGGAGTGCCATTCTTGAGAAAAATACCAATTCTCGGATACTTATTCAAAAAACCAACATACAGAATTGAAAAAAGCGAACTTCTTTTATTCTTGACTCCTCATATAATGACAACATATAAAGAAATAGAAGAAGTAAGTAAACCTGATGTTAAAAAAGCAGAAAAAGAAATTGAACCTGGTATTTTGAAAAAATTTTAATAGTTTACAATTTCACAAAAAATGGGTATAACTATAAAGAAAAATGGGGGTGATAAAAATGAAAAATAAAATTAAGTTATTTCTTATTACTTTGATTTTTATAGGGATGGTTATACCATCTATTGCACAGACATCAAGAAGAACCAGTTCTTCAAGAAGTTCCAGAAGAAGTTCAAGAGGCACATTTGGAAATAGAGACAACAGAAATGATAATAGAGGAGAATATAGACAAGCAGTTGTTTATGACTTTGTAAGGACTATTATTGCTGGAAAGTTGAGACATCCAGACCCTAAAATAAGAATACAGACAATCCAGACAATTGCAGGAAGTATGATTTCTTCTTCAGGAGATGATTCAGGCACCAATGAAGGTAGAGCAAGAAACTTGTTTTCTATCGGGAACAATGATGATAATTCAGATGATAATACAACTAGTGTTGGAGCAGTTGTTTACATCCCTGACCTTTATACTTTACTTTCAGACCCTGACCCTGAAGTAAGAGATACTGCATCTGTTGCTCTTGATGCTTTATTTGGAACTGATACTACTTTAATACGACTTATGGATGATACTGACCCTCTGGTAAGGAAGTATGCAACAAAAATTTATTCAAAAAGGGCTTTTTCTAATACAAACAATGACAATAATGATGATGAGAATAATAATACAAATGACCTCAAAGAACTTCTTGCTTTGAGAACATTCCTCATCCGTCTAAAATATGAGAAAAACCCTGAAGTAAGAAAAGTTATTACTGATTCAATAGAATATTATTTAAGAAGGAATATAAATGAAGACAATGAGGATAATAATATAGGATATATTGGGGGGATTGATTCAGCAATATATACCTACCTTAAAGACCCAAATCCTGAAATAAGAAAGAATGCTATAAAAATTATTTCTCAACTTGATTATAATCCACAGGTACTAAAAACACTTATGGATATGTTGAAGATAGAAAAGGATAAGAGTGTAAAAGCAGAAATTCAGAAAGCAATAGATGTATTTATTCAAAAAGAGAAATCACGTCAGGAAGAAGGAATTGAAGGCAGAAGAAGATAATTTTGGAAAAAATATGGTAAAAAAAATTTTCTTAAGAAAATTAGTGTTTTTTTTTGCTTTCATATGGATAATTGCAATAAATGCAGATAATTTTGTTTTAAATTTTAATAATGTTGATATAAAAACATTTATTAAATTTGTTGGGGAATTTGTAAAAGAAAATTATGTTATAGACCCGGCTGTAAGAGGAAATGTAACTATTTATTCAAATAAGTCAGTCCCTGTAGAACAAATAGACCAGATTTTTAAAACAGTTCTTTCTCTTTATGGTTATACAGTTATAAAAAAGAATAATATTTCATATATAGTGCCTGTTTCAGATGGAAAAGCAAGGACAAAAATAATAAATGTTGGAGATATACCTGAAGATAAGTTAGAGGATTATTTAATTCAAATTGTACCTTTAAAGTATTATCCTTCAGAAACAATATCTCATATTTTAAATCCTTATATTTCAAAAGGAGGACAGATAACAGTTGATTCAAGAACAAATAGTTTAATAATTGCTGATTATGGAGAAAATGTTAAAAAATTGCTTGAAATAATAAAAAAAATAGATACTCCGGCACCAAGTGGGAAAGAAGAATTCAGAATATACCGCCTTGAAAATGCTGATAGTGAAGAAGTAGCAAAAATTTTAACTCAAATTCTTTCAAAAAAAACAAGAATAATAACAAGAAGAGTTTCAGGAAAAGTTCCAATCCATCCATCAGTTGTAGCAGCAAAGTCAACAAATTCTTTAATTGTTCATGCTGACCCAGAGGATTTTCCTGAAATAGAAAAAATAATAAAAGAACTTGATGTTCTTACAAATCAGGTTTTAATTGAGGCATTAATTGCTGAAGTTACATATGATAAAACAAAAGAACTTGGAATAGAATGGGCTACATCTAAAAAATTCAAAAACGAAAAATATACCGGTGCTGCTGGAACAAATTTAGGAACTCTTGAAAATTATGCAACAACAGGAGTTCCACCAGAAGGGTTGTCAATTGCAATGTATAAAGGAGATTTAACTTTTCCTTTAAGTGTCGGTGCTTTAATAAATATGTACGCCAAGGATACTCATTTCAATATTCTTTCAACTCCTCAAATAATGACAGCAGACAATCAGGAAGCAATAATAAATGTTAGTGAGAATATTCCTTATCTGAAAGAAACAAGATTTGTTCAGTCATCCACAGGGGGAACAGGAGATGTAATTAAAAGTTATGATTATAAAGATGTTGGAATTGTTCTTAAAATAACTCCACAGATAAGCCAGGATAAATATGTAAAATTAAAAATATCTCAGGAAGTAACAAAACTTGTTGAAGGAGGACTCCCTGAAGCACCAACAACAGCAAAAAGGTCAGCCGATACAACTTTAATAGTCCCAAATAACAAAACAGTTGTTCTTGGCGGACTAATGAGAAATGATACAGAAAATTCAATAGTTAAAGTTCCGTTTTTAGGAGATATACCAGGATTGGGGAAATTATTCAGAAAAGAATCAAAGAAAAGTGTTAAAACAAATCTTTTAATTTTTATTACACCACATATAATAAGTACTTTTGAACAGGCAGAGAAAATAAAGAAAGAGAAGGAAAAAATTTTCAACCAGAATAATAAAGGGAAAAATGGAAAAAATTGAAAATCTTGAAGAAAAAATAGAGCCTGAAGTTTTAAATCTCTTTCCATATAATTTTTTAAAAAGAAACTGTTTTCTTCCTTTAAATGGAGAAAATGGAGAAATTATTATTGTAACAGAT
>JAGGVW010000184.1 GCA_021157805.1 bacterium | reverse complement strand
CTTACTAATTTTAATTGGTTCAATACTCTATCTTTGACGTAGAAATGGTATAAAAAATATTGTTGGTAAGAAATGTTTTATAGAAATTTCTTTAAAAAAAGCGTTCAACTTGGGTTACATTTAACCCATTGAATAATTACATTATATATATTACTTATTTTTCGCGGAGTTAAGGTTAAGAACGGTTAGATGTTAAAGAAATTTAGACAAGATTGATATAGCGAACTTGACTTATTAGATAAGGAATTTCAAAGGTTTTATTTCATTTGATAGACAATTTCCCCTGAATAAATTGTCCAAATAACTTTTCCTTTGAGTTTCCAGTTAATAAAAGGAGAGTTTTTACTTTTACTTTTAATTTCTTCTTTCTTATAAACCCATTCATAATCAGGGTCAAAAATTACAATATCTGCCCTCTTCCCTTCTTTTATTTCTCCTCTATCAATCCCTATAACTCTGGATGGTCCTTCTGTGAACTTACTAATTATTTCTTTGAGAGAAAGTCCTTCATCAAGCAATTTCATAGACAAAGAAAGAGCGGTCTCAAATCCAATCATACCAAAAGGAGCCATTTCAAATCCCATTTCTTTTTCTTCTTCTGAATGTGGAGCGTGGTCGGTAACAATACAGTCAATTGTTCCGTCCTTTAAACCAGCAATCAACATCTTTCTGTCTTTTTCTGTTCTTAAAGGTGGAGAAACTTTCGCATTTGGGTTGTATCCACTAACTGCTTCTTCTGTTAAAATTAAATGGTGAATTGTTGCCTCACAGGTTATTTTCTTATTTTTCCTTTTTGCCTCTTTAACAAGTTTAACTGAATTTGATGTTGTAATATGAGCAAGATGTAATCTTCCTCCTGTGAGATTGGAAAGGAAAATATCTCTTGCAACCATTATTTCTTCTGCTTCTTTTGGTATTCCCCTTAATCCCATTTTTGTTGAAAGAGGGCTTTCATTCATAACTCCATTTTTTTTAAGATTTTCATCTTCTGAATGTGAAATTACTGGTTTTTCATGTAGTTTTGTATATTCAAGTGCCCTTCTCATAACAAGAGAATCCATAACACAATTTCCATCATCAGAAAAAGCAACCGCACCTTCTTTTACCATTTCTCCATAAGGAGCAAGGAGTTTCCCTCCTCTTTTTATTGTAATTGCCCCTATTGGTAAAACTTCACAAAATGCTTCTTTTCCTCTGTCATAAACAAATCTTATTGAAACTTTATTATCAAGAGGAGGGTCTGTATTTGGCATACAGCAAATTGTTGTAAATCCACCACTTACAGCAGATTTGCTTCCTGATAAAATTGTTTCTTCATCTTCCCGCCCCGGTTCTCTTAAATGGCAATGAATATCAATAAGCCCAGGGAAAACAAATTTGCCTTTTGCATCTATTAAATTTTTTACTTTTCTATTTATTTTCTTTGATATCTTTTCAACTTTTCCTTTTGAAACCAGTATATCAAACTTGCCTTCTTTCTTACCCTTGGGGTCTATCAGGTATCCATTTTTTATCAATATATCCATTTAAATTTAAATTATATTTTTTTTTAAAAGATGTCAAGTATTCAAGGTAAATTGTTATATTCTTGGTGGATTTACTTCTGCTTTTATAAATTTACCATCAATTATTTCTTTTAACTTATCAGGCACTCCATTTTTTATTTTCACAAGGAATTTCCATATTTGTTTTTTCCCTATTGCAGGAGGAAAAGATTCACCTGAATAGATAATTTCCAGATTATTTTCTTTAAGTAGTTGCTCAACTTCTTTCTTCCTTCTTTCCAGAGAACTCCTTTTACTCCCCTTTATTTCAATTTTAAGTATTCTTGAAAAAGGAGGATATCCTATTTGTTTTCTTATTTTCAATTCTTTCCTGTAAAAAATTTCTTCGTTTGCCTCTTTTAAACTTTTAAAAATTTCAAGTTCAGGGCTTGCTGTCTGTATTATAATTATAGTGCTGTTTTCAATTTTTGAAAGGAGGTTATTTACCATAATAAAAAATTTCTCTTCTGCGGAAAAATCATTTAAGTTGAGATAAAAGTCAGCATTAGCAAAAATTACAAGCCCCCATTTATATCTTCCGATTATTTCTTCTATAACTGAAGTTCCAACTACAATATTAAAATCATCTTTCACATTCTTTATCTCTCCAGTATATTTTACAATTTTTAAATTTTTATATGTTTCCCAGAGTAATTTTATCATCTTTTCAATTCCATAAACTTTAAAGATTATTTTTTTACTTCCACATTCAGGACATTTTTTATCAAAATCAAAATAACTCTTGCAATATTTACAGAAAAGTTTTTTCCCATCTTCAGAAAGAGTCAGGAGAGAAGAACAGTTTTCACAGATAAATTTATAATTACACTTTTCACATATTAAAATTTTCCCTCTCCCTTTTCTATTATGAATAATTGCAACCTTTTTATTTCTTAAAATTGTCTCTTCCATAAGAGAAAGTGCCTCTTTTGTCAGAAATGTAATGGTCTTATCCATCAGTTTTCTTCTTAATTTCAGGATATATATTTTCCTTTCTTCTCCCTTTTCTCCAATCACAATTTTACTGAAATTGCCCTTTTCAATTTCTAAATAGTGTTTTAAAGAAAGACAGTTTTCACAGAGAAAAAGAGAGGCACCTGTTTTATCACTTCTGAATTTAACAATTTCTTCTGTTTCATATTTTGGTGTCTGTTTTTCTTGATATGCTTGGTTTGTAGCATCTTCAACAATTATGGCGGAAATATCAGCAACAGGGAGAAAAACACTTACTCTTGTTCCAATTATAAGTTTTTTCTCACATTCTGTAATTATAGCCCATTTTTCCCCCTTTTCTTTTTTTCTCATTTCACCATAATAAAGGAAAATATTATCAATTTCTTCTTTAAATAAGTTGAAATAATTTTTTGCTATTTCAATCTCTGGAGTAAGAAAAAGCACAGAACCATCTTTAAGTTTTTCCTTTACAACTTTTAAATAAAAATCTTTTTTATCTTTCTCTTTTTTAAAAACAACAATCTTTTTTTCAGACATTTCCTTTTTTTCTGAAATTTCTTTTATCTTAAAAGAGGGCATTTTTAATGGAAGAGTTCCTATTATTAAAAAAACTGCCTGCCCCACTGATGATATAAATTTTTCTGAAATGAATTTAGAAAGAGAAAAAAGATGAGAATTTATTAAAGGGTTTTTATCATATATTTTGATTACACTTTTCAGGTTTTCATAATTACCTTCTTTAACTTTAACAACAAATCCAATTCTTTTTGTTTTACCG
>JAGGVW010000212.1 GCA_021157805.1 bacterium | reverse complement strand
CCAAGATTAAAGGTAAAGAGTTAATGATTATTACAAGGCAATTAGCAACTCTTATTGGTTCTGGGCTTCCACTTTTAAGGTCATTGAGAGTTTTAAAAGAGCAGAGAAAAGGAGGGGCTTCTATTGTTCTTGGGAAAGTAGCAGATGATATTGAAAGTGGAGCTTTATTTTCAGAAGCACTTGCCAAGCACCCAGGTAGTTTTCCCAAAATTTATGTTGCTATGATAAAAGCAGGAGAGGCGGGTGGAGCACTTGAAGTTGTTCTTAATCGTCTGGCTGAATTTATGGAAAAGGAAGCAAAACTGAAAGGTAAAATAAAGTCAGCAATGGCATATCCTGTTGTTATAGTGGTAGTTGCATCAGGAATATTGACATTTATTATGACAAAAATTGTTCCGACATTTGTTAAGATATTTGAAGATATGGAAGCAGGAGAATTACCAGGTGCAACAAGATTGCTTATAAAACTTTCAAAACTCTTTACCCAGAAATTTTATTTAATAATTATTTTTGTTGTTGCAATGGTAATCTTTTATAAAATCCTTAACAAAATAAAATTTACAAAATACTGGATAGATATGGGAAAGATGAGAATACCAGTTTTTGGTCCAGTTGTTTCAAAAACAATTATTGCGAGATTTGCAAGAACTTTTGCCACTCTTATAACAAGTGGTGTTCCAATTTTACAGTCATTGCAGATAGTAAGAGACACAGTGGGGAATGATGTTATTGCTAAGGGAATTAATGAAGTAAGAAACAGAGTGAGGGAAGGAGAAGGAATAGCAGCACCTATGATGAGGACAAAAGTTTTTCCTCCTATGGTAACAAATATGATTGCCGTTGGTGAAGAAACAGGGGCTATGGATGCTATGCTTGAAAAGGTTGCAGATGCATACGAAGCAGAAGTGGATGCAGCAGTGGCTGCTATGACTTCTATGCTTGAACCACTCCTTATTGTTTTTATGGGAGGGATTGTTGGTTTTATAGTTATTTCTCTTTTCTTACCTCTGATAAAACTTGCAATGAGTTTATCAGGAGGTTGAGGCATAACTTATCTTCTTAAAGGAGGGAGGTTATATATGAAAGAAGAAGGATTCACGCTTATTGAACTTCTTGTTGTTATAGCAATTATAGCAATGCTTGCTGCTTTACTTTTACCTGCACTATCTGCTGCAAGGGAAAGAGCCAGAAGAACTACCTGTATGAGTAATTTAAGGCAGTTTTCTCTTGCTTATGAAATGTATGCTGAGGATTATTTTGAGAAATTTCCTGATACACCAGATGCACTATATGTAGATACTGATAGATGTATTTATCAGAAATATATAAAATCAGCCAAAACATTCTGGTGTCCATCAAGTTTAAATAGAAACAATACTGCTCCGAAGTCAATCACAGGTTCTAACTGGTATAATTCCTATTCTTTTGTTTTTGGTCTTACAACAAGCAATAACTGTTCAAAACCAGTTCCTGTAATAAGTGATAATGGTGTCTATAAAAGTGGTCAGACATTTGGCAATCATAAATATGGGATAAATGTTTTATATCTTGATGGAAGTGTAAAATGGGTAAATGAAAATCATATTATTTACTGTGTACCAGATAATAATACTGATAATCCTGTATCTGGGACGATAGTAAATGGCTCACATTATGCGAATGTAGCTTGTAGTGAAGATGGACAGTCTATTTTGATAAGCGGGCATGAAAGCGATTGGGGGCAATAATGAGATTTTATTCTGTCTTGAAAAGTAGAGAAGGTAAACCAATTGATTTTAAAAAAATTGAAAAAAATATTGAAGAAATATGTAAAAAATTTGAAATTTCTCTTTTTTATATTTATGGTTCATATGTTAAAGGTAACCCCTGGAAGATGAGTGATATAGACCTTGCCTATCTATCAGAGAAAAATTTAAGTTGGGAAGAAGAGAGTAAGTTAAGAGAGTATCTTGAAGAAATTTTTGAAGATGAGGCAATTGATTTAGTAAATTTAAAAAATGTACCATTAACTTTAATACATAGAATTTTAAAAGAAGGAAGATGTCTTTATGCAAGTGATTTAAAAATAAAGATTGATTTTGAAACAAGAAAAGAGAGTGAATATTTAGAAACAGAATGGATGAGGAAAGAATATTTTGAAAGAATGATAAAAAGAATTGAAAATGGTTCCATATGGGATTGATAAAGAAAAAATATTTTTGCAGATAGAAAGATTGAATCAGCATATTAAAAGGTTGCAGGAATTAAATAAAATGAAAAACACACCAAAAGAAGCAATAGAAAGAAATTTACAACTTGCGATAGAAGATTGTATAATTATTGGGAACCACTTAATAAGTGGGTTTTCTTTTAAAAGACCAGATACATACAAAGGTATATTTCAAATTCTTGAAGAAGAAAAAGTAATAAATGGTGAAGTGGCGCAAAAAATGGTGACATTAGTAAGTGTAAGAAATAGATTGGTTCATGTTTACTGGGAAGTGAAAGAGAATGAAATTGATAGTATTATAGGAAATTTAGAAATTTTTGATAAATTTATTAAGCAAGTTTTTTCTTTTTTAGAAAAGAAGGGAGAAATAAAATGAGAAACAAAACTGGCTTTACATTAACTGAACTTCTTGTTGTAATGGTGATAATGGCAGTATTGGCTGCTTTACTTTTGCCTGCAATAAGAAAATCAAGAAGTAAAGCATTGATAGATAAAGCAAAGGCAGAAATGGCAGCACTTGCTTCTGTTGAAACAATGGTAAAGCTGGATTGTGGTTATTATGTAAGATTATGTGACCTTTCAGATCCTTCTCCTTTGGCTTCTTCCACACATTCTGGATATCCAGTTGCTGATGGATCTACTGGGGGAAATGATTTAAATGGCACATATACTCTTGCAT
>JAGGVW010000255.1 GCA_021157805.1 bacterium | reverse complement strand
TTTATCTGTTAAACCATAAGTTGCTCCAATCTGTATTAAACTCTGGTCAGATATTAAGTCCTTATTTACTCCTCCTATTTTTCCTTCAACAGGATTATCTGCATATGAATAGAAAAAGTCAACTTTTAATTTCCCCTTTCCAGTTGTCTCAGATGAAGGAGAAACAACTGTATATTTTTCTCCCGGTGCTATTTTAAATAAGTTTGTATCAGCAGCAAATGAAGAAGTTGAGAAAAGTAAAAATAGAGAAGCAAAAATTAAAAGGAAAATTTTCCCTGTTTTAATTTTTCTTCTTAGGACAATTGCACTTCCCAATCCCAGAAGGAAAAGGAGAAGTGGAAGAGCAAGGTTTTTTACAACAATATAAGCAAGAACATAAAGAGGTGTAAGTAAAATCCTTGTAATATTTCTTAAAACAGGATGTTGTGCTATTATGGAGGCATACTTTGGACTGTGTCTGTAATACCATCTTACAAATGCTTTTCCAGGTCTATTGGTTAACAAGTACTTATCTCTGAACTGCCTCAATATCCACACATGTTTTTCCTGATAAGAACCATAAGCAGCAGTAGCAATAAAACAACCTCCTCCCCCACCAGAAACAGAAGAAACACCAGTAATTGGACCAAATCCTGATGGGTCAACAATTACTCCATTTGCTTCTCCATCAAAGTCACCATCTCCACCGTCAGTTAGAGTTAAATCAATTCTTGTATATGTCTGACCATCTATTGTAACTGTTCCCACTATTTCTGCATTTGGATAAATAGTCCATGTCTCATCAACAGGGTTATATTTATACCAGTTTCCTGTATAATTGCCAGGGAGATATACAGAAACCACAACCGTATCTCCTGCGGTAATTCCATCGATCCTTATATCAAATAGGTACTCTATATTAAATGCTTCACTTCCTTTAATTTCTGCAGGGTCCATTGACCTCATCTGTAAATTTGGATTTTGAGAAAGTATTCCTGTGGCACCAACAACAATGGTTTCTCCATTAACTGCCTCTTTGAACACGTCACATACCTCGGTATCTACTAAAGAGTTAAATGCATTAAGTATTTCATTTTTTTCAGGAACATTGTGTTGTTGATTATATACATTATCCTGTAAAACATTCCATGAATTAGATACTGCCCACTCAGACCATAATTTTCCAAATTTATCTTGACACCTTACTTTCCAATGATAAGTATGTCCTGGTTTAACCGTTGCCCATGGAATAGATAAAGTTGTTTCAACTTTAGTGTTATCATTTAAGGGATAAGTCAATACAGTTTCATTCAAAGTTTCATCATATAAAATCCATTCTGTATTTGAAATTTCATCTCCCTCATCCGGGTCTGTAAATTGTGCTATTAGATTTATAAACTTCTCATTTGGAATAAAAGTATTCTCATTAGGAGAAATAATTGCTGCTTCCGGTGGAGTATCTATTCTCATTGTAATATTTATATTTTCAGTTCCTGCATTTGATTCAATCGGGACAGTTGCATGGTAAATTCCAGCAGAAAGTTCTGTTCTATCTACCTGAATTCCTATTATTTTTTGTTCTCCAGGATTTAATTCTCCACCTATTCCATTGGCAGGAACAAAAACCTGTATCCATCCTTCTCCTTCCTGATAATTTATTTCTCCTACATGCCATTCAAGAATTCCACTTGCTCCTATATTTTCAATTGTTATCTGGGTATCTTTTTGGGTTGGTTCTTCAAGATTTCCAATATTAAAAGAAAATTCTATGTCTGTTGGATTTACAGAAAGTTCAGGTGCATTCCTCACAAAAACAGCAGTTATTGTTTTATCGGAATTCATAGTTACAGTAGTACTGGCAGAGTTAGGGTCAGCAACATCACCTTCCCAGTGGTCAAACAACCATCCGTCAGCAGGTGTTGCTGTTAAATCAACAGGAGTTCCATCATCGTACCAGTTTCCTGTGGTAGGTGTTACAGTTCCCTGTCCTTCAATATTTATGGTTAATTGATATTGTGTAGTCCATGTAGCAGTAACCTCTTTTGGACTATCCATTAAAATCGTACCGGGATTATCCATTCCCGTATAATCGCCTGTCCATCCAGCAAATTTATATCTTGTCCCTTCCTCCCCTTCAACTATATCATCAATTGAGAAAGTTGCAGTTACTCCTTCATCATACCATCCTTCTCCTATTGGAGTACCATGACCACCATTATTAACAGTTAAGTAATACTGTGTAATCCATAACCATGTAATAGAAGAGTCCTGTGTAATTGTGAAAGTTGTAGTAGTTTCAGTTCCAGTTTCAGGAACATCTCCAGCTCCTTCCCATCCTGTGCATAAATATTGTGTTCCTTCTCCTCCATCTACTGGTGAATCCACTGAAGCGGTTACTTCAGTACCATAATTGTAAGTATAATCACCTGTTCCTTGTGTTTTTCCTTCCAGATCTTCAGTACATTCAGGGGTTCCATGATCTGAATTTACAGTAAGAACAGGATTTTCAAGGTTAAACTCAGATACTGCTGATGCATAATTACCGAATATGTCAAAAACTTCTGCTTCTAAAATATAATTCTCGTCAACATGGAGTCCTGTCTCATATCCTTCGGCTACATCTGTTAAATTGTCATAATCAACTGTATATGTTTTATCTCCTTCAAGTGTTCCGTTTTCAAAAGTGCCTATCCATTCTTCCCCTTCGCCTATATCTTTTGAAATGTCAATTGCATAGGAGGAAGCAAAAGGTTCATTTGCAGTTCCAGCAAGAGTAAATGAAAACTGTGGAGTAGGGTCTGTAATTGTTTCAAAAGGAGATAAGTTGGAAAGTGCAACACCGTCCATTACATTTTCAATTGAGTCCTGAATTGTTTCCCATGTATCATTATCATAGTGGATATAGAATGTATAAACTGAACCAACTTTAGGCGGAGTTTGGTCTAATTCAAAATCTCCATAAGCACTATCTCCATTTCCACTTACCCAAAGGGGATAACCTTCTGCTGGTAGACCTGGTCCTTTAACTATTACAGTCTCAGCCTGTTGAATTTTTAAATCTCCTTCGGCTTCTACATGAAAATCAATTGAATATTCTCCATTTTCTGTTCCTGAAGCGGCTATTACTCTACTGTTGAATCCATTTCCTGAAAGATACCATGAACCCTCAGGGATATCTATCAAATAATTCATATCGTCAAGAGCAACATTATAAGTAAATTGTTCTCCATCTTTTTCATATTCAACCTTAAATCTTGTAAGTGCTCTGTCTTGAATAATCAATGTGTGTATATCTGTAATACTTGTAATTTCGTCAGGTGCTTCTTCCCCTGTTAACCAGTTTATCATCTCATTTCTATCTTTTCCTGCATGTAAAAAGTTTTCAGCAAAATAACCTGTTAAATCATTTTCTGCATTAAAGTCCGTGACGAAATTATTATAAAATGTTGAAATCGCACTCTTATCATCAGTATAGTCAGGTCCACTCAATCCTATACCAACTGCACATCCACCAATTGGATTTAATCTTGTATATCCTATTAGAGAAGTATTTCCATCAAGAACAACTCCAGCTCCTATAAATTCATAAGGATTTTCTGTTTTGGTAAATATGCTATCTTCTTCTTCAAATTCAAATTTCCCTCTTGTATAAAGAAGTTTATTCTGCCAATTTTTCTCAAGTGCTTCAAGATTTAAATTCTCATCTATTTCAAATGTTATTTTTTTGCTTTCTGTTACTTCATTATCATCTGAAGTAGTTATTTCAAATACAGTATAGGTTCCCGGAAGTTTTGTTTCATCAAATCCAGTTCCTTGTTTTGACATAATCATTAACCAGTAAGTTGTTCCTTCTCCTGTATTTTCCTGTCCACTCAAAACAGCAACTTTTTTATTTCCTGCCATAAATCCAACAGGTTCATTTTCCAGATAAATTACTCCTTCTTCATCAATTGTAATTGGGCCACCTTCATCATTATCTTCTTCTCCCTCACAATCTTCATAACTATATGTATAATTTCCATTTTCATCTATTGTCATTGTTCCTCTCTCCCATCCGTTATCATCACCAGAAAGTATATTTATAACATTCCATGAAGTATTATTTATATCTTCATCAGAGAAAGTTGTTCCGTCGTCTAATATGAATATTTCCAATTCAGAAGAAATACTTTCAGTTTCCTCTGACTCATTCAAAAGAATTATTCCAGATTTTTTATAACCTGTAATATGTTCTTCTTCATCTGAAGGTGTAAATGTAATAAATCCCTTATCATCTTCATTCCATGTCCCTGTTTCTGTCTCTTCATCGCTATCAAGGAAAAAAGTTCCATCAGCAAAAAGATATAAATTATCCTTAAGTATCTCTGCACCGGGTCCTGTTCCTATTCCATATCCTCTATATTTATCATAAATTGGTTTTGTAAGAGTAATATCTTTCCCTGTCACATCGCTATTATTTATTTCAATGGCAGTAGGTTCTCCATATTTGCCAAACGGGTCAATCGGGTCCAATTCTTCATTATTGTTTATGTCCATATAGGCGCCGACATAATATCTGCCATTTGCTAATCCTGAAACTGTGTAAGCATCACCTGACTCAAAATCTTCAATCATACCAGTCGCAACCGGTTCTCCTTCCATATTTTGATTATCAAATACTCCAATATATACTGTTTTTCCAGTTTCATCT